>CAJQMW010000555.1 GCA_905479535.1 uncultured Maribacter sp.
ATATCTCCGTTTAACTGCGTATTGTATATTTTGAGGGGTTTTGCCGTACTATTAGGAATCGTATTTAACGGAGAACCGTCCTGACTGAAGCGTGACCCATGGACATCGCAATAAAAAATTCCACCATCTTGGGAAATAAACCGTACCTGATCGTAATTTTGATGACTACAGACCTGTGTAGCGGCCACAAACTCTCCTTCCAGATTTTTTACTACAACCACTAAGTTCTTTAAAATGAAACCACCATTATTTGCAAGCTTGGCTCCTTCCGTTGAAGTCAAATTTACCGTAAAATCCACACCTGTAGGGGGTTCAACAAGATTGCCATTTATAGCATCATCCTTGCCACAGCCTCCCAAACAAGGAAATGTTATAGCAAATGCGGCACCGCTCCCTAAACTTCGTAAAAACTCTTTTCTTTCCATAACAACATATTTCATTATAAGAACGAAGTAATGGACCTATTCGTATACCTTAATACACAAACGTTCCGTACTTGCTGGTGATAGTGAGTTTTTTTGAATCGGCCTTTTCTACCCGTCCAATTAATTGGGCATCAACACCAAAGCTCGTGGAGATGGCAATCAAATCCTGTGCCACATCTATATTTACGTACAGTTCCAACCTGTGGCCACAGTTGAATACCTGGTACATTTCCCTCCAATCCGTGCCGGATTGCTCTTGTATCAACTTAAAAAGTGGAGGTATTTCAAAAAGATTGTCCTTTATAATATGGAAGTCCTCAACAAAATGTAAAATCTTGGTCTGCGCACCTCCACTGCAATGGATCATGCCGTGAATTTGTTCGCTGTTATATTTGGATAATACTTTCTTGATGATGGGTGCATAGGTCCTAGTTGGAGACAAGACCAATTTGCCTGCATCCAATGGTGACTCCGCTACCGGGTCCGTTAGTTTTGTGTCCCCGGAGTACACCAAATCCGATGGAACTTCGGCATCAAAGCTTTCGGGGAATTTTTCTGCAAGATATTTGGAAAAAACATCGTGTCTGGCAGAGGTCAAACCATTGCTTCCCATTCCACCGTTATACTCTTTTTCATAGGTCGCTTTACCAAAAGAGGCCAAACCAACGATTACATCTCCATCTTTGATGTTAGCATTATCAATAACCCGGTCACGTTTTAATCGTGCGGTAACCGTTGAATCCACTATTATCGTTCGGACCAGATCTCCTACGTCCGCAGTTTCTCCTCCCGTGGAATGTATGGTAATGCCATGTTCCTTTAAATCGGCAATCAACTCTTCCGTTCCATTGATTATTGCTGAAAGCACTTCTCCGGGAATTTTATTCTTATTTCTTCCTATGGTTGAGGATAGCATAATATTATCCGTAGCCCCAACACAAATCAAATCATCGATGTTCATAATGAGGGCATCTTGTGCGATACCCTTCCAAACCGAAATATCCCCGGTCTCCTTCCAATACATGTATGCCAGCGAAGACTTTGTGCCGGCACCATCAACATGCATTACCAAGCAGTAATCCTCGTCTCCCGTTAAATAATCCGGAACAATTTTACAGAAAGCCCTAGGAAATAGGCCTTTATCAATATTTTTGATGGCATTGTGCACATCTTCCTTAGATGCGGAAACACCTCTTTGATTATAGCGTTCACTAGCAGTTGAGGACATAGGATTTGTTTAAGGCAAAAATAGAAGAATCCTTAAAATAGTCCCCCTCATGTAAGCTGATGTTGCTATTATTTTATAAACAATAGTTCCCTATACTTCGTCAATGGCCATAATTGGTCGTCAACCAATTTTTCAAGTTTGTCACAGTGTAGTCGAATCTCATTAAAATAAGGCATCACATCATTGCAATAAGCCATAGCTTTCTTTTTGCTATCGGTCATCGCATTTGCCTTTTTCCGGGCATTGGTCATGGCATCCGTCTTTTCCTTGATACTAACTATGTGCTCGGCAATTTCCTCTATCATGGTCAATTGGCCCTCTGAGAATTTTTTATGGGCCGCACCGTAAATTTCCTTAAGTCCTGATACATTGGTAATCAACTTATTTTGATAGGCCAAAGCAGCCGGAATTATATAGCTATAGACCAACTCGTTATATACCCTACCTTCTATTTGTAAGTGTAGAATATAAGCTTCCAACTCTACTTCTTGCCTTGCGGCAATCTCCACCTCACTCAATACCTTCATCTCTTTTAATAGAGATAAGCTTTCTTTTGATGTCAATATATTTAGGGCATCAGGCGTATTTCTGTTATGGCTTAGCTTTCTTTTCCTTGCTTCATTCTCCCACTCTTTACTGTAACCGTCCCCATCAAAACGGATCCGCTTTGAGGTTTTGATGTATTCCCGCAAAACATTAAATATTGCTTCATCCTTTTTGAGGTTCTTTTTATCGATCAAGATATCCACCTCCTTTTTGAAGTCCTTGAGCTGTTTGGCAACGATCGTATTTAAAATGGTCATCGGTTTAGCACAATTCGTCTTTGCCCCTACCCCGCGCATTTCAAACTTATTGCCCGTAAAGGCGAATGGCGAGGTTCTGTTGCGATCGGTGTTATCCAAGAGAATTTCCGGTATTTTACCGACTACGTTCAATTTCAACTCCGTCTTTTCCTCAGGAGAAAGTTTACCCTTGGAAACACCTTCCAGCTCATCCAGAACACTGCTTAACTGACTACCGATAAAAATAGAGAATATAGCCGGAGGGGCTTCGTTCGCCCCTAGTCTATGGTCGTTACTAGCGGAAGCTATGGAAGAGCGCAAGAGTTCCTCATAAGTATCTACCGCCTTTATTGTATTTATAAAAAAGGTAAGGAATTGTAAATTTTTCATCGGTGTAGAACCAGGACTTAAAAGATTAACCCCCGTGTCGGTCGCCAAAGACCAATTGTTATGTTTTCCCGAACCGTTCACCCCGTCAAAAGGCTTTTCATGAAACAGCACCTTAAAACCGTGCTTATCGGCCATCTTTTCCATCACATCCATTAAGAGCAGATTATGATCCACGGCCAGATTGGCTTCTTCGAATACTGGGGCCAGTTCAAACTGATTGGGAGCAACTTCATTATGTCTAGTCTTAACAGGTATGCCAAGTTTCGTACACTCTTTTTCCAAATCACTCATAAAACCAAGTACCCGACTTGGTATAACCCCAAAATAATGATCGTCCAATTGTTGTCCTTTAGCAGCGGCATTACCCACTAAGGTTCGTCCGGTTAGAATAATATCCGGACGCGAATTAGCAAGGGCCTTATCGATTAAAAAATACTCCTGTTCCCAACCTAAGGTAGCGTTGACCTTGGAAACATTTTTATCAAAGTATTTGGCTACGGCCGTGGCGGACTCATCCACCGCACTCAAAGCTCGTAATAACGGTGCCTTATTATCCAAGGCTTCCCCGGTGTAGGAAACGAATATCGTAGGAATACATAAGGTCGTGCCATAAATAAATGCCGGTGATGTGGGGTCCCAAGCGGTATATCCCCTGGCCTCAAAGGTGTTTCGGATACCTCCGCTTGGAAAACTGGAAGCATCCGGTTCCTGTTGTACCAATTGTCCGCCTCCAAATTTCTCCACTGATGTTCCATCTGGTAAGAGGTCAAAAAAGGCATCATGCTTTTCCGCAGTGGCCCCTGTTAATGGTTGAAACCAGTGTGTATAGTGCGTCGCACCCATAGATATGGCCCAACCCTTTATGGCCTCCGCAACTTGGTCCGCCAGTTTCCTATCGATTTTGGAACCGGAAAATATGGCCCCCTTCACGCTTTCCAAAGCATCTTTGGTGAGGTACTGGAGCATCTTTTTTTCATTGAAAACGTTTTGGCCAAATAAATCCGACCGTCTTCCCTTTTCCTCAATGGCTATTGGAGCTCTATTATAGCTTTCTTGAATAGCTGAAAATCTTAATATAGACATAGACTCAATTATTGATTCAGCAAAATTACGTTCTTAGATTATATATTTGATAAAATACCCGATAAAATTAGGGGGCTATTCGCAATTAGTTCATTTTTTGAACATTTACCCCCTAAAAAATTCATAGAATACAACAAAAAACATATTTTTGTTCGTCATTTATTTCAGAAACATAACTACCACAAATTATGAGCAAAACAAAATTAGAATACATCTGGTTAGATGGTTATTTCCCAACACAGAACATGCGAAGCAAGACCAAGGTCGTTAATGACTTCGGAGGTAAACTGGAGGACTGCCCAATGTGGTCTTTTGATGGAAGTTCAACAAGGCAAGCTAAAGGGGGTTCCTCTGACTGTTTGCTAAAACCTGTAGCAATTTTTCCGGATCCAGCAAGAAAGAACGGCTTTTTAGTTATGACGGAAGTTTTAAATGCAGATGGAACGCCTCACGTGTCCAACGGTAGGTCAACTATTGACGATGATGATAATGATTTCTGGTTTGGATTTGAACAAGAATATTTCATAATGGACACTGCTACTGATTTACCTTTAGGTTTCCCACGAGGTGGTTATCCGGCTCCACAGGGAATGTACTATTGTTCAGTAGGTGGAAAAAATACCCATGGAAGGGATTTGGTCGAGGAGCACGCAGATCTTTGTATTGCGGCCGGCATCAACTTTGAAGGAATAAACCAAGAGGTTGCTTCCGGACAATGGGAGTTCCAATTGTTCGCTAAAGGTGCTAAAAAAGCAGGTGACGAAATCTGGGTGGCAAGATATTTATTAGACAGACTTACAGAATCTTACGGTTATTACATTGAGTACCACCCAAAACCATTGGGAAAAGATATGGATTGGAACGGTTCCGGTATGCACGCCAACTTCTCGAATACCACTTTGAGAACTTGTGGGGACAGAGCTACCTACGAAAAAATCTGCGAAGCATTCCGTCCGGTCGTTAAGGAACATATTGCCGTTTACGGTGAGTTTAACGATCAACGTTTGACCGGGGAGCATGAAACCCAATCCATTAATGAGTTCAGCTTCGGAATTTCTGACCGTGGTGCATCCATCCGTATTCCTATCGCAACGGTAGAGAGTGGTTGGAAAGGATGGCTGGAAGACAGGAGACCTGCTTCTAACGGAGATCCATACAAAATTGCGGGAAGAATCGTAAAAACGGTGAAAAGTGCAAAAGTATAGTAGACCAGATTAATTGTTGAAATAAAAAACGCCTTGGAAAATTCCCAAGGCGTTTTTTAATTTTCAAATTTTTGAAGTGGGGTGTTCATCCAATAGTCATCAAAATTAGCGGGTTTAATGATAGGCTGATTTTCAAAAATTGGTCGACGCTTTTTCATGTATAAACTATCCTTTGGTCCCCTGGCAAAAGGTTTTACTTCTTGCACAAAAAATTCACGAAATTGATTGTAGTCTTTCAAATGTGGTTGATTGATGAGGTTTCCATCAATATCCCTAATATCTTTAACCTTAAAATTTATCAGTTCTCTAGTTAAGATTTTTCCTTTAGCGGCCAAATTTAATTCCTCCCACATGATTTGACCTTTTTTAGAATTTAAGTCGGGATACAGAAAAACTCGATTTTCGAAAACCAACAATTTTTTAAATTTTATGCTTTTCTTTTTAAAAAAACCTTCATAATTGTCGTAATCCAAATCATTCACAGAATCTATTTCTTTATTGAACGCTAATTCAAAACGCTTCTTTCCAAAATCCACCTGAATATGGTCTAAGGTAAATCTAGGAAGTAACCGCAACTGAAAGGTATTATGAAAGGATATGTAATTCAAATACATCTTGTCATTTGAATTTCTTTGATACTCTGCCCTTACCTCAAATATCAATTCACCTTTAATGCCCCGTTCACGCAGTTTATCGTTCTTATTCCTTTTAAGATTATCATAGACAGCATATTCCAAGTTATGGATAGCAAAATCTTTGGTGGATATATACATCTTTCCTACTGCGACATAACTAGAAGTTCTTTTTTCAAATGCTACAACGTAAAGCACTTTATGGGAAATGTAGCTGTCCGCTAATTTTTTAAAAGAATGGTTATTCAGAATGTCTCCATCCTCCATCCGATTTATAAAGTCATATGTATTTAGTTTGTAGTTTCTAATTGCGTCATGCGTTTTTAGAATGGAGAATTCATTACCTCCATAATCCGATAAAAAAGCATTTACAATAGTCTTTTTACCTCTTGTGTAGTCATAGGGATCATCCGCAAGCGTATCTCTTTTAAATTGGTGGTTTTGCTCATAGT
>CAJQMW010000556.1 GCA_905479535.1 uncultured Maribacter sp.
CAATAGAAAGTTATGTTTGGAGAAAATTATGATGTAATAGTGGTGGGCGGTGGTCATGCCGGTGCGGAAGCTGCGGCAGCAGCGGCTAATATGGGTTCCAAAACCCTATTGGTCACAATGAACCTACAAACTATCGGACAAATGTCCTGCAATCCTGCCATGGGCGGTATCGCGAAAGGACAAATAGTACGGGAAATTGACGCTCTTGGCGGATATAGTGGAATTATCACGGATAAATCCGCCATACAGTTTAAAATGCTGAACAAATCCAAGGGGCCGGCCATGTGGAGTCCGCGTGCTCAAAATGACCGTATGCGCTTTGCGGAGGAATGGCGATTGGCCTTGGAGCGTACCCCCAATGTTGATTTCTATCAGGAGATGGTCTCTGGGTTATTGATCCACGCCGACACCGTAGTAGGTGTACGAACTTCCTTGGGAATTGACATTAAAGGCAAAGCTGTGGTATTGACCAATGGTACTTTTCTAAATGGGTTGATTCATATCGGTGAAAAACAATTCGGCGGTGGTAGAGCGGGTGAAAAAGCAGCTACGGGAATTACAGAACAACTTACCCGTTTAGGGTTTGAAAGCGGAAGAATGAAAACAGGAACCCCTCCTCGTGTTGACGGACGATCTTTGGACTATTCGAAAATGATAGTTCAACCTGGTGACGCGAATCCCGAGAAATTCTCCTATACGGACACTCCGATACTTTCATCGCAGCGCGATTGTCATATGACCCACACCAGCGCATTGGTCCATGATTTGCTTCGCGAAGGATTTGACCGTTCTCCCATGTTCAACGGAAGAATAAAAAGTATAGGGCCCCGTTATTGCCCGTCTATAGAGGACAAAATCAATCGGTTTGCCGGTAAGGATAGCCACCAGATGTTCATTGAGCCCGAGGGGTGGGACACTGTAGAGGTTTATGTGAATGGATTTTCTACTTCCTTGCCAGAAGATGTTCAATTTAAGGCACTGCGCTCCGTAGTAGGTTTTGAGCAAGTGAAATTTTTTAGGCCGGGATATGCCATCGAATATGATTACTTTCCGCCTACGCAACTAAAGCACACTTTAGAAACCAAATTGGTGAACAACCTATATTTCGCTGGTCAGATCAACGGCACAACCGGATATGAAGAAGCGGCCTCTCAAGGTTTGATGGCGGGAGTAAATGCGCATCTAAAACTTAACGAAAAAGAACCGTTTATTCTAAAGAGGGACGAAGCATATATTGGTGTTTTGATTGATGATTTAATTACAAAAGGAACAGAAGAGCCTTATCGCATGTTTACGTCAAGAGCGGAATATAGAACTCTACTGCGACAGGATAATGCTGATTTGAGATTGACTCCCATGGGATACGAAATTGGTTTGGCGAAAGAAAACAGACTCCGCAAAATGGAGCAAAAACTAGAGCAATCCGATGCTTTTGTGAATTTCTTTAAAAGTACTAGCGTGCTTCCTGAGCAAATTAATCCAATTTTGACCAAGGTCGATTCTGCTTTGGTGAATCAATCGGATAAAATGTTCAAGGTTTTTTCAAGACCTAGAGTCACTATGGGCCATATGCTTCAATTGGATGCTGTCTCTTCCTACGTTAACGAAAACGAACTTGATAGGGAGGTTTTGGAACAGGCCGAGGTGCAGGTAAAATACTCTGGTTACATAGCTAAAGAGAAGATCAACGCAGACAAGCTTCATCGCCTTGAAGCCGTCAAAATTCCCGCCGATTTTGACTACACAAAACTTAAATCGCTTTCTTATGAGGCGCGAGAAAAACTAACTGCGATACAGCCCGTGACAATCTCACAAGCTTCCAGAATAAGCGGTGTTACCCCTAGCGACATTAGCGTGCTATTGGTTTTCTTGGGAAGATAAGATCAATTGTTCCACGTGGAACAATCTCCTTTACTATATGTATCGTTCCTACCGAATTTGTTATCGCTTGTTTCGGCCAAGTCTGTTTGTTTTGTGAAGGATTGGCTTAATTTTTGATGATGATGATGCGAAAGATAATCGTCCTTTCATGAAAAAAAATTTGCATCCCCGTTCTCTTTGCCCTGGTCTTTCAGTCGTGCATTCCGCTACGTATGGCTCCAAAGATTGATGACTACAAAAACCACTCAAGGACAAAGATTTGAACGTAATCTTCCCCAACGTGAAATGTTCATTTTTGAAGACCCAAAAGAAGCCTACATGTTCTACAACTATGTAGACCTTAAAAATGCGCTCAACAATGATAATGTTTATGACGATGTTCCTTTTGAAATCGACGAAAAACAATACTTCTTTTCGTTTTATGAGACAGAGATTCCGGATAAACAGTTAAATCTCTTTCCTTTTATCGCAGACATTTTCCTAAATGCGGCCATCGGTAACGATGCTATTGAACCAATACTTTCCAATAGGCTAGAAGAGATTCAAAGAATAGGAAATTGGTACATAGCCATTGAAGTGTACACCGACACAGAAAAAGATTGTCTGGCCCTGAAATCACTTTCCCGAGAAACGGTTTTAAAGTATCTTCGTGATTTAAAAGAGGAATACTTAAGTACAAACAATTATAATGAACTCGTATTTAAAAACTAAAGATTTTTTCCATACCCAAGAAGAATTTGAGTTGTTGTACGATCCTAAATTGAACATGCTTGTCACTCATCCGCAACCTTCAGATTTAAGCGAATATTACAAAAGTGGCGGTTATATTTCACATTCCGATAGTAAAAAAAGTTTGTTGGACAAGGTTTATCAGTTTGTCAAAAAATACAATCTTCGGCATAAAGTAAAACTCATTGATTCTTTCAACGCTCCGGGTAAAAAGCTATTGGATATAGGAGCCGGTACGGGTGATTTTCTTTTAACCGCTAAACACAGAGATTGGCTTACAGAAGGTGTGGAACCAAATATTCTTGCAAGAACAAAGGCAATCGAGAAAGGAATTAAATTACGAGATAAAATTGAGGATTTGCGAGAAGATAAATTTGATGTAATAACGCTTTGGCATGTACTAGAGCATTTGCCAAATCTACAAAATCAAATAACCTCGATAACCTCCCTATTAAACAAACAAGGATTTCTCATCGTGGCCGTTCCAAATTTCAAATCTTATGATGCAAAAAAATATAAAAACTTCTGGGCGGCGTTTGACGTTCCTCGTCACCTTTGGCATTTCTCCAGAACGTCTATTCCATTATTGTTCAAAGAACATGACCTAAAACTTGTTTCAACAAAACCTATGCTTTTTGATTCCTATTATGTTTCACTGCTCTCTGAAAAATATAAAACAGGCAAAACCCAATATCTAAATGCCGCTTTAACCGGATTTGTATCAAACCTTAAAGCGTGTTCTACTAAAGAGTATTCTTCTTTAATATATATCCTTACGAAAGATTAAAAATGAATTTTAATGGCTTATAATGAATATTTTTGCCTTCAACGGGATAATATAGGTAATCCTACCAGAAAACCTCTTATACGCCATCCTTTAAGTTTGTTTTTAATAGATAATTACTATTTGAAAAACTATTTTTTATTAGTTAAATCTATTCTGCCCCGAATGGGCAATCTTGAGGATTTATAAATATTTTAATTCTCAAGGAGAGTTAAAAAAGCTTTGTTACTTTTGCGCAACTAAAAATTGGATACTGATGAAAAAAATAATTCTAGGCTTGATGGTATTGGCATTCGCCTCCTGCCAACAAGAAAAAATAGGTTACGTGGATAACGTAAAACTTATGAATGAATATCAAGAAAAGATTGATGTTGAAGCGAAGTTCAAAACAAAGGCAGAGGCGTTGACAAAAAAGAGAGATAGTATTTCCCAAGCTTTTCAAATTGAGGCACAGGCTTTTCAGGCCAAGGCTCAAAAAATGTCGCAACAAAAAGCCCAAGAGGAATATGCCTTGTTTCAGCAAAAAGGTCAGTTCATGGGTCAGCAATTACAACAAGAAGATCAGCAACTACAAGCTGAGGGCCAAATAGAGATGGACAGTGTAGTAAGCGTAGTTAAAAAAGAGATTGAAGCCTACGGTAAAGCCAACGGCTACAGTTATATCCTAGGCGGAGGTGAAGGTGGTGGTGTTCTCTATGGCAAAGACGCCAACGACCTTACTTCAGAAATCGTGAAAATTTTAAACGATAAATACAAAAACTAAAGTGTATTTTAAGAACTTTTTGAATCTAAGAACCGGCAAAAGCCGGTTTTTTTATCACCGTATTTTTTCAATTCTTTCTATACCTTTTTTTATATCAAATCTATCCTGGGGCAAAAAGCCCTTTACAATAAGGACAATGCCGCAAATAACCAAAATTAACCCTATACCCTTCTTAATGAGATGGATACGCTCATAGGTAAGCTTTCGCTTTAATTGTTTGGCCAACAGTATTTTAAATATATCCGTTATAAAATAGGCGGATAACACCGTGGTGAAGAAAACTAAGATTCGATTCGGTTCGTTTTCCAAACTCGGCCCTACAATGATAATAATCCCCAACCAGAAAACCAGCACACCGATATTGATGAAATTCAGTAAAAATCCTTTCACCAATAACCCGAAATAATCCCCACTCGTAACCTTAATAGATTTTTTCCTTACAGTTTTAGTGTCCTTTTTAAAAAAAGTCGTTAATCCATATACCAGCAGAATAACTCCGCCGAACACATAAAGCCCAGGCTGATTGCTTAAATTTTCTAATAGTTGAAAACTACTGAAGTAGGCTACAATGATAAAAATAATGTCTGCGATAATAACTCCACAATTAAAGGAAAGTGCCGCCCTAAAACCTTTGATAGCACTCGTCTCCAAAAGCACAAAAAATACAGGTCCAATCATAAAGCTTAATAAAAAACCCAATGGAATTGCTGCCCGTATATCTTCCAGCATAAATTACTATACTTTTTTTATTACTCCCCCAAAAACGGTCTTTTCTTCCAACTTTGGCGGATTACCGTACACCAGTACTTCACCACCGGCTTTTACTGCGGCCCTTACATATTCACTCGCATAAACTTCAGCCCTAGAACCGGCATTTACATTGACCGTAGAAAACTTGGTCCTGAAATTCTTACCCTGGTATACGCCCCCAGTATTAATCTGAACATCCTGTAAATCCGAAAAGCCCGATGTTTTTATCACTCCTCCAGAAACCGACTTTATCAGCATTTGCTCGACTTCTGCCGTTACTATTAACTCACCGCCTTCCTGTGCTTTGAGTTCCAGTACATCCTGTTTTATTATACCTTCAGATGTAATTCTGGCATCCTCATTAACGTCAATCACAACCAATTTTTCAGTATAATAAATATCCACGAAGGTTTTATATCCACTGAAAATCTTCCCTATTTGCATGCGTATTTTAAGTATCCCATCGTTATTTACGATGGCTACCTTATCGGTATTTTCTCCGGTAATTACAGCCTTGTTTTCGGATGATTTAATTAAATTTATGGATAGGCCGTCAAAACCTTTGAGCTCAGAAAACTTGTCCAAACTTTTGGTTACTTTGTTTTCCTGTGCATTCATTATCTGTAACCCACAAAGAAATAACAACACTATTATATGTTTCATTCTGTTGGTTTTTTTACTAACCAGCCTGATTAATCAAAAGCCGTTCCAAAATACTTATTCGTTCTTCCCTAGAAGTGTAAAATCCAAATGACGTTTTACCAAATCGGCATTCTTGACCATAACAATTACTTCATCTCCCAATTGATACGTTTTCTTAGTTCTTTCACCGACAATGGCATATTCCTTCTCGTCAAAGATATAATAATCTCCTTTTATGTCCCGGATACGAACCATACCCTCACATTTGTTCTCTATTATCTCCACATATATTCCCCATTCCGTAACGCCGCTAATTACGCCAACGAATTCTTGATCCTGATGGTCCTGCATGAATTTTATCTGCATGTATTTAATGGAATCCCGTTCTGCGCTTGAAGCAAGATATTCCATATCTGACGAATGCTTACATTTTTCCTGATATAGCTCGGCTTTTGCCGATTTTCCTCCATCAAGGTAATGTTGCAATAAACGATGTACCATCACATCCGGATATCTCCTAATGGGTGAGGTAAAGTGGGTATAATAATCAAAAGCAAGACCGTAGTGTCCTATATTGTCAACCGTATACACCGCTTTGCTCATACTTCGTATAGCAAGGGTATCTACTAAATTCTGCTCCTTTTGACCTTTAACGTCCTCCAAGAGCTGATTTAAAGATGCGCTAATGGATTTTTTATCCTTAAAGTTGAGCTTATGACCAAATCTAGACACAATACCGTTCAAGGCCATTAACTTCTCTTCATCAGGATCATCGTGAACCCTATAAACAAATGTTTTAACAGGTTTCTGTTTCCCAATAAACTCGGCCACCTTCCTATTGGCTAAAAGCATAAATTCTTCAATAAGTTTATTGGCATCTTTTGATTCCTTAAAATAAACGCTAGTAGGTTCGTTCTTATCAT
>CAJQMW010000557.1 GCA_905479535.1 uncultured Maribacter sp.
GCCCTTATATTCACGGTTTCCCTAGCTATTCTACTGACTGTTCTGTTCGATTTGACAAGAATCGCTTCCATTGGGGCTATTTTTTACCTCATTATGGATATAGCAATCCATTGGGGGCTTTTTCGCCACCTAAAAAAAGAAGTGGATTTTCTGCCCATAATCCCTTTAATAGCCATTGTAATGGATATTGCGGTGCTTTCCGCATTTCTTTATATAAAATACTTAAATGACCCGTTGGTCCTCATAGTCGCAGCAATAGGAATAGTACTTATTCTGCTTGCAGAACGTTTTTTTATGATCTCACATACAGATGACGACGGCGATATGCCTATGGCAATGGACGCTGATACCGTGAAGGGAAAAATGTAATTAAATATTAATGCCTAAAACTATGGAACACAAGGAAAGAAGAACGAAAATGGCTGTTGGATTATTGACAATATTCACTAAAACACCGGTAAATCGATATTCGGGAATGAAATTATATTGTAGGGAGTGGAACCGCCCAAAAACCCGAGAAATCCGGTGGATCCCGCTGCGGTTGATCTGCCCCTGTACGAACTGCTAAAAACAACAAAAGCATGGAAATGGAAACATATGATGTGATCATCGTAGGGGCGGGGCCCGCAGGATTGAATTGCGCCAAACAATTGGGGGGCAATAACTTACGGGTTCTGGTCGCCGAAAGAAATAGCGTAATCGGACCCAAGGTCTGTGCAGGAGGTTTAACGGGCAAGGGCATTGGGCTTTTGAACCTTCCGGACCAGTTGGTGGCATTTAAGTATGACAAGATCCATTTGTTCCATTGGGACAAACTGTTCCATTTGCAGGACGATAAAAATTTTATTTGCACCATAGACCGCAAGGAATTGGGGCAATGGCAGTTAGGGCAATTGGAAAAATTCCCGAATATTACCGTCAAGACAGATTTTGCCGTGTCAAAGATCACGAGCGAATATGTGGTGGTCAACGGTAATAAAATAGGCTATAGACATTTGGTCGGGGCCGACGGATCCAGTTCATTGATAAGAAGGTATTTGAAATTGACCGCACAGAAAACGGATATCGCGATCCAGTATATTTTACCCACCACACAATATAAGGAACTTGAAATATACTTTGATTCCAATTTGTTTGCAGCTTGGTATGCTTGGATCTTTCCCCACAAAAACTATACATCCATTGGTTGTATGGGCAACCCAAGGGTAATTTCATCAAAACGGTTGACAAAAAATTTTTCCACTTGGCTCAAGAAATATGGCATTGATATGAACGGAGCCAAATATGAGGCATTTCCAATCAACGGCGATCATAGCCAATATCGATTTGAAGGGAATATATATCTGGCCGGCGATGCAGGCGGATTCGCTTCGGGGTTAACGGGCGAGGGTATCTATCAGGCATTGGTGAGCGGGGAGGAAATAGGAAAAATGATTCTGGACAAAAATTATCACAGTGAAAAAATTGATGAACTGGTCAGGTTACAGCATAGACATCATAAAATCCTGAATGCATTGGTAGTTGCCGGTAAATTTAGGCCTTTATTGATAGAGGCCGGTAAATATTCCTTAAAATCAAAATCCATCAGCAAAAAACTTATTGAAACAATAGCATAAATAGTAATTAAAAACAAAAGAAAATGAAAAAAGTAGGATTAGTAGGATACGGGGTCATCGGTAAAAGAGTGGCCGATGCCGTTAGTGTACAAGATGACATAAACCTCATCGGGGTTTGCGACGTCATTAGTGATTGGCGCATACAGACCGCCGTTAAAAAAGGGTATACCATATTCGCGGCAACCGGGGAAGCCAAGGAAAAAATGAAATCGGCAGGCATACAGGTAGCCGGCTCGCTTCAAGACCTTTTGGACAAAGTGGACCTTGTAGTTGATTGTACCCCGAAGAACATAGCTGCAAAGAATGTAGAAATCTATAAAAAACAAGGCATCAAATTCATTGTCCAAGGTGGCGAAAAACATGAAACCACCGGTCATTCCTTTAGCGCCGAGAACAATTATGACTCGGCTTTGAATTTGGATGCTACAAGAGTGGTTTCCTGCAACACCACCTCCATTCTTCGTACGTTGACCGCGCTAAAAAGGGCCGACCTGTTGGACTATGCCAGGGGCACTTTGCTACGACGTGCCACAGACCCGTGGGAAAGCCATTTGGGAGGCATTATGAACACCATGGTGCCCGAGAAGGACATCCCCAGCCACCAAGGTCCGGATGCCCAAAGTGTAGATCCCGATCTCGATGTGATCACAGCGGCGGTAAAGGTGCCCGAAACTTTGAGCCATATGCACTACTGGAACGTAAAATTAAAGAAAAAGGCCACTAAAGAAGAAGTACTGGATGCATTTAAAACCTCAAGCCGAATTAAACTGATACACTATGACCAAGGGCTGGTGTCCAATAACACCATTAAGGAAATGTATCTGGATATGGGGCGGCCTTGGGGCGATATGTACGAAGTGGCCCTGTGGGAAGATATGCTGAAAGTCGTGGGCGACGAACTCTTTTATGCCTATGTGGTAGACAACCAAGCTATCGTAATTCCTGAGACCATTGATGCGATACGGGCATTGACGGGTATCGAAAGTGATGGCCATACATCCATTGCCAAAACCAACAAAAGTTTGGGAATCAATTAAAAAAAAAGACAATGAAAACATATGAACATATCGTGGAGCTCTTAGGGGATAAAGCATCCTACTATCTGGACCACGTGAGCGAAAAAATCACCAAAGACGAATTACAGCTGCCCGAAAAAAATGTGGTGGACAAGGTATTCGTGCCCAGCGACCGGAATACACGGGTCCTCGGAAGCCTATCTAAACTCTATGATCACGGCAACCTTGCAGGAAAGGGATATCTAAGCATTCTTCCTGTAGACCAGGGCATTGAACATAGTGCCGCTTTTTCCTTCTATAAGAACCCCGATTACTTTGACCCGGAGAACATCATAAAATTGGCCGTCGAAGCGGGCTGCAACGGAGTGGCCTCGACCTTTGGGGGCCTCGGCCTCTACGCCAGGAAATACGCGCACAAAATTCCCTTTGTTGTCAAGATAAACCATAACCAGCTGTTGACCTATCCCGCCCAATACGACCAAACCCTCTTCGGTACGGTCAGGGAAGCTTGGAACATGGGTGCAACGGCGGTCGGTGCGACCATCTATTTCGGTTCCGAGGAAAGCAATCGGCAGTTGAAGGAGATTTCCGAGGCATTTGCGGAGGCACACGGTCTTGGTATGGCCACCATTCTCTGGTGCTATACCCGCAATGAAGCCTTTAAAACCGATAAGGAGGACTATCATTCATCGGCCGATTTGACATCACAGGCCAATCATCTAGGGGTTACCATACAAGCGGATATCATCAAGCAAAAGTTGCCGACTACCAATTATGGATTCAAAAACATCGGATTCGGCAAATACGACGATGCCATGTATGAAACCTTGACCACGGAACATCCCATTGACCTTTGTAGGTTACAAGTGGCGAATTGCTATATGGGAAAAATCGGGTTGATCAATTCGGGAGGTGGCTCCAAAGGCGAATCTGATTTGGCCGAGGCAATTACCACCGCAGTCATCAATAAACGGGCCGGAGGGTCCGGTCTGATTCTGGGAAGAAAGGCATTCCAGCGGCCGTTCAAAGAGGGGGTTGAACTTTTGCACGTGGTACAAAGTGTTTATTTGGAAAAGAAAATAACAATAGCATAACAGATACTAAGGAATGTTCGATACGGAAATAAAATCACTGAAATCCCTTAACCACTACCTGAAAAAATTGGTAGAAGATAGGCTATGGCTAAAGGTTATCATCGCTCTGTTCCTAGGGGTGGGCCTTGGTCTTTTGTTAAGTCCGCAAAATGGTTGGATAACCAAAGGCACAGCTGATGTTCTGGGCAGTTGGTTGGCCCTGCCGGGCATGCTCTTTCTCAAGTTGGTACAAATGATTATGATTCCTTTGATCGTTGCCTCTATAATTACCGGCATTGCCAGCAACGACAAGGAGAATTTAAAAAAACTGGGGGGCGGTGTACTCTTGTATTTTATATCCACAACCATTATCTCGGTGACCATAGGTACAATCCTTGGATTAATCTTTAGCCCTGGAAAGTATCTGCACCAGCAAGCGATTGTAGATCATGAACAGGCTTTGGCCAATACGGCCGAAAGCACGGAATTATCGTTTGGGATAAACGATATTCCCAATGCCATAACAAATTTGTTGCCTGACAATCCGCTGGCATCCATGGTAAGTG
>CAJQMW010000558.1 GCA_905479535.1 uncultured Maribacter sp.
ATTTCGTATGCCTTCGGTATTCATGGTTCGTGAAGGGCCGATCAAGGTACCTAGATCCTGTGCTCCCCCGACGATGTTATAGAACGGTTCAGCATTGTCAAGTCCCAATTTGTAGAACTGCGAAATCGGTAGGTTCGGAAAATGCCGCCAGGTAGTACCCTCATCAAAAGTTTCATATAACCCCCCATCGGTACCCGCGAGCAAATGTTTGCCGTTTTCTGGGTCGATCCACAACGCGTGGTTATCACTGTGCTTTTCGCGACCCGTGCCCAGCACCTTGAACGTTTTGCCGCCGTCACGGGTAACATGGAGAAAAACATCCATCTGATAGACTAAATCAGGGTTTGATGGAGATGCCTCAATTTCCTGATAATAATGCGGACCCGTTCCTCCAGAAATATAACTGTTCTGTTTCTTCCAACTTTCCCCTTCATCGGTAGATTTGTAAAACCCTTTTTCATCATCATTGGCCTCCAGGGTGGCATAGACGATTTCAGGATTGGCCGGCGTCACCGCAAGACCGATTTTACCAACATCCCCATTCGGAAGTCCTGTTTTGACTTGGCGCCAAGTTTCCCCATTATCGGTCGATTTATAAATTCCCGATTTTGGCCCACCTGCCAAAAACGACCAGGTCTGTCGCTTACGTTGATAAGCTGCGGCATAAATGACATCAGGATTGGAAGGGTCGAATTCCACATCGGTCACCCCGGTATTTTTATCGATTTCAAGTACCAAATTCCATGTTTTACCGCCGTCCTCAGATTTATATAATCCACGTTCCCCACCAGCGGACCATAATGGCCCCTCTGTAGCAACAAATATGACATCGCTGTTTCTAGGATCTACCAAAATCTTACCGATATGCTCCGATTCAGCCAGTCCCATTGGTTGCCATGTGATGCCCCCGTTCATACTGCGATATACGCCATCCCCCCAAGCAACATGCCGACCACTTACGTTTTCCCCGGTTCCTACCCAGACCACATCAGGATTATTCGGGTCGAGGCTTACCGAACCGATTGAATACGAGGGCTGCTCATCAAAAATTGGTTCCCAAGTAATACCGCTATTGGTGGTTTTCCATAGGCCTCCAGAACCGACGGCAACATACCAAGTACTTTTATCCTTCGGATTCACTGCAATATCTGCAATACGTCCTCCCATAAGGGCTGGGCCGATTCCGCGCAGCTTCAAACCGGAGGCGGCTTTTGATAATGCCTCGGTATTTTGTGTCTGCGCATTCAATTCAGAAACGGTAAAAAAGTAGACGCCTATAATGGTCAAAACAGTTGTCAGTGTTTTTATGAACATATCAAAATCTTTATAGTATATTCCTATTTATTCTAGAAATGTGATTTCACAGAAGTAATTTAGGAATAAAAAATAAAAATCCCCTTCAAATATAGAAGTGATTCATTTCTTTAGGAAGTATAGGTATTGGGTTGTCAAATCCAGTTTGGAAACTATACAAAATTCAATTCCATTAGGCTTCCAATAAAGGTAATTACTACTAAATTATTGGTCATTCTTTCAATAAAACAAAACGCCGGTATTTTATACCAAAATTAATCCACTCCATCTCTTTATGAACGGGGCGATACCCCATTAAAGTAATCCACCCCAGAAATCCATACTCGTAATACCACAAAATCTAAGAATATTTTATAGTTTGCGGCTCTATGAAAACCCATTTACAACCCACATTAGAAAATGATCTGGTGCTATTAAGGCCTGTAGAAGTAAGTGATTTTAATACTTTGTATGCCGCAGCCAACGACCCCCTGATTTGGGAGCTCCATCAAAACCCGGATAGACATGAAAAGACTGTTTTTAGGGAATTTTTTAAAGACGCCCAAGATTCAAAGGGAGCGTTTGCTGTTATAGACAAGGCAACGAATACCGTCATCGGTAGTTCACGGTTTAAACTTCACAATAAATCAACTGATGCAGTGGAAATCGGCTGGACATTTTTGTCCAGGGCCTATTGGGGTGGGGTTTACAACCAATCCTTTAAAACCTTAATGGTTGATTTTGCTTTTCAACATTTTAAATATATCCTGTTCAATGTGGACCAGAATAATTACCGTTCTCAAAAAGCGGTTCTGAAATTGGGAGGTCAATTAATCGATAAGCAAGGTCCGTTAAAGCACTTACATACGGAGAAAGAAAGCGGTCTTACTTTTGTTTTGAAGAGGAGTTCCTAGGCTTAAGTCCCTTTTACTGTCCCGGCTAATTGATTACAATTTCATCAACGAACAACCAGCTTTTCCCTCCGGGGTTTTGGTGCCATGAAGGGTTTTTAAGTATGCTCTTTACCTCCACCCTTACGTATGTAGCAGTAGTGGCTGGGAATTTAAGGTCGAAGAAGTTTTTCTCTACTAGTGAAGATGGCTTTTGTTCCGGGAGTTCCTCATTATGCCAAGACTTAAAGTTTTTCCCGTCATTCGATACCGAAACCCTAAAACCTGTCGGATAGAAGATCCAACTCGCGGGAGCCGATAACGCACCTACAGAAACCGAACTGACTTCTTTTTTAGCTCCCAAAGCTAATGTGGCGTTAAAAT
>CAJQMW010000559.1 GCA_905479535.1 uncultured Maribacter sp.
GGAATGGAAGGCACAACTTACGGATGAAGAGTTCTACGTATTAAGAAAGGCAGCGACCGAAAATCCTTTTACCAGTGAACTGCTTGATACTAAAAAGAAAGGCACTTATGTTTGTGCGGCATGCGCCACGCCTGTATTCAAGAGCGAAACAAAGTTTGATTCCGGTACCGGCTGGCCCAGTTTTTATAGGGAAATCGAAGGAAACGTTGCCTATGACGTAGATTATAAAATTGGGTATAAACGAACGGAAGAACATTGTGCTACCTGTGGCGGTCATTTGGGACATGTCTTCGATGATGGCCCTGCACCTACCGGAAAAAGGCATTGTATCAACGGGGTGGCCCTGAATTTCGTGCCAGATTCCGAGTAATTCCTTAAAACACTATTTTCAACTTCCAAATGATATCCCACACGGGAATATTGTTTGGAAGTTTTTATTTTAGGGTATAATTTTAGAAATGATTGATAAGGAAAATTATATTAAAAGTGTTCAGTTCGAATTTAGACGATACAAAACACTTGGCGATAAAACATTCGAACAACTTTCCGAAGAAGAACTCTTGTGGAAATATTCGCCTACCGATAATAGCATTGCACAAATCGTAAAACATATGGTGGGCAATATGATGAGCAGATGGACCAATTTCTTAACAGAGGACGGTGAAAAACCTTGGCGCCATAGGGAAAGTGAATTTGTTGAGCCATTGACCAAGAAGTCTGAAGTTATTGGGTCTTGGGAACAGGGATGGGACTTTTTATTCAGTGCCTTGGGTCAAATTGATAGTGAAAATTTTGAAACTGAGATAAAGATTAGAAATGAGGCCCACACTATTATTGAAGCTTGTAACAGGCAATTGGCCCATTACGCCAACCATGTTGGTCAAATTGTACTATTGGGAAAAATGATAAAAGGAAGGGAATGGATTTCCTTGTCCATCCCAAGAGGTAGTTCTGAAGCGTTTAATCGTATAAAATTTGGTGATTAAACTAAATCCATATTTTCACGAAACATACTTTTTAATTTCAGGATGATCCTTGTCCTTCATATCCTATTTTGTATTTTTGCACCGCTCCCGGTACAGATCGGGTTAACGACTTAAAAATAGAAAAATGAGCACTTTTGATGTTATTGTTTTAGGTAGTGGTCCAGGAGGTTATGTTACCGCGATCAGGGCTTCCCAACTTGGTTTAAAGACCGCTATTATAGAAAAGGAAAGCCTTGGTGGCGTTTGTCTGAATTGGGGATGCATCCCAACCAAAGCCTTGTTAAAATCAGCTCAAGTATTTGAATATTTGCAACATGCAGGAGATTACGGCCTAAAGGCAGATGTTGTGGACAAGGACTTTAATGCTGTTGTAAAAAGAAGTAGAGGGGTGGCCGACGGGATGAGCAAAGGCGTTCAGTTTCTAATGAAGAAAAACAAAATAGAAGTCATAAAGGGATATGGAACGCTAAAATCGGGGAAGAAGGTTTCTGTAAAAGCCGAAGATGGTTCCGAAACCGATTATAGTGCAGAACACATTATCATTGCTACAGGTGCTAGAAGTAGAGAATTACCAAGTTTACCACAGGACGGCAAAAAAATTATTGGGTATCGCAAAGCCATGACTTTGGAAAATCAGCCAAAAAAAATGATAGTAGTAGGAAGTGGAGCCATAGGTATTGAGTTTGCCTATTTTTATAACTCCATGGGTACTGAAGTTACTGTTGTAGAATACCTTCCGAATATAGTCCCTGTTGAGGATGAGGACGTTTCCAAACAATTGGAGCGAAGCTTTAAAAAGTCCGGTATAAAAATTATGACCTCTGCAGAGGTGACATCGGTCGATACTTCCGGCAGTGGGGTAAAAGCGACGGTAAAAACTTCAAAAGGAGAAGAAATTTTAGAAGCGGACATCGTCTTATCTGCGGTTGGTATTAAATCTAATATCGAAAATATTGGATTGGAATCGGTTGGTATAGCGACCGATAGGGACAAGATTTTGGTAAACGATTATTACCAAACCAATATTCCCGGGTATTATGCCATTGGGGATGTCACTCCCGGTCAGGCCTTGGCGCACGTAGCATCTGCAGAAGGTATTATATGTGTTGAAAAAATAGCGGGAATGCATGTTGAGCCGTTGGACTACGGAAATATTCCGGGGTGTACTTACTGTTCGCCAGAAATTGCTTCTGTAGGACTTACTGAAAAACAGGCCAAGGAAAAAGGCTTGGATATTAAAGTGGGTAAATTTCCCTTCTCCGCAAGTGGAAAGGCAAAAGCATCGGGAGCATCCGATGGTTTCGTAAAGGTCATTTTCGATGCCAAATACGGCGAATGGCTAGGTTGCCATATGATTGGTGCCGGTGTAACCGATATGATTGCGGAGGCTGTTCTAGGACGCAAACTGGAAACTACGGGACACGAAGTGCTAAAAGCTGTTCATCCCCACCCTACAATGAGCGAAGCGGTTATGGAAGCTGTTGCGGATGCCTATGATGAGGTAATTCATTTATAGGAGTTTAGGAGTTGATAAGTTTATTTGTTAGTTATAAACCTCTAAACATCTTTTAAACTCATAAACCTTTTCATTTATAAAAACTCTTACAAAATTATGCTACAGGCATTCCGGATTATAGCTATACTTGAGGGCATCTCTTATTTGGCTCTTTTTGGCATTACCATGCCCTTGAAATACTGGGCGGAAATTTCAGGACCGAATAAAGTGGTAGGTTATGCGCACGGCGCGCTTTTTATCGCTTTTATAGCGCTTGCGCTAATCGTCTGTTTTCAGAAAAAATGGGGAGTTAAGCGTTTCATCATATTTGGTATCGCTTCGCTCTTGCCGTTTGCGACCTTTTACGTGGAAGAAAAATACCTTAGGCCAGCAGCATAGCTCACTGTATATTTTCTTCAAATCGATAAATGTTTCCGTCAAAACTGCAGACAAAAAGCTCATTGCTAGCGTCCGTTCCAAATGAAGCTATATTCAGGCCAGTTTCCAGTAGTAACTGATTATTTAGATTACCTCCTAAATTGGTGCTAAGTGCCCATATGCGTCCC
>CAJQMW010000560.1 GCA_905479535.1 uncultured Maribacter sp.
GTTATGTCACTTCGAGTGAATTTCTAGCACTGGGAAATTTACCTATTGTTTTTTTAGGTTCTCGATACATTTTTGACGAAAAATCAAAAACACTCGAACAGACACCGATGCGAGTGTTCAAAACTTTCCCGAAACCAACTGCAAAACACTTGAAATACATTTTAGAAAGGCCGATCTTCATTATCGGCGGATATAAACAATTAAAACAGCTTCATATCCAATACGATATGTGCAATTGGACAGAACAGAAAATAGTTGACGAATTAATTTTCAACTCCCTCCAAATAATTCTTTAAACTATTTCCGATAAAACTATCCCAAGTCGCGGAACAAAATTTATAGCACTTAATTTCAGGAATAAGACCTTGGTGTACTAAACTAACTTCAATCTTATTTTTACGAATGGGTTTTATATTCCACTGTAATTTAGTGCCTACCCATTCTTTATCAATTCCTACTAAATTATCTATGATTAGATTACAATCAATACATTCCCAAGCTATTGAGTTAAAAGCGCTATATTCAATCACCCTAAATTGAAACCAAGGTTCACCCCAAGAAATAGTAAATATATCTCCTTCTTTTCGAACAATATTGTCCATATTACCCCACCAATTTGATATTTCTTCGGTTAATGATTTAAAAACATCTTCTTTATTGGAAGATATTAAAACTGTCTTTCTGTAATCCCTATTCTCTTCCTTATGTGAACTCATATTTAAAAATTTAAACTAATTGCTATTTAAAAGTGGTTGCAAGCTATAGAAACTAATTGTAATTTGCAATCAGTTGTGCAGAATTTATGAATGTGAAGAAACAAAAATCAGATTGCCCACAGTATTTAGCCCTGGAAGTAATAGGTGATAAATGGACTTTACTTATTATCAGGGATATGATGATAGGTGGTAAACGATATTTTGGAGAATTTCTTAAATCAAAGGAAAAAATAGCCTCAAATATTTTGACTAACAGATTACAATCGTTAGAAAAGGAAGGAATAATATATAAAATTAAAGACGCGGAACATAAACAAAAGATTATATACTTGTTGACAGAGAAAGGTATTAATTTGTTTCCGATATTAATGGAAAATGCAAGATGGAGTTTGAAATACAAATCCGTTAATAAGGATGATGCCAAAATAGTTAAATCAATTCTTGATGGTGGAACTGACAAAGTGAAATCTGTTATGGAAGAATTAAGAAAAACTCATCTTGAAAATAATTAAAAGCACACACAAAGTGTAGAAATAATAAGGGTTTTAGTGCTTAATCCAAAGTGAAGTGCCTTTACAGAGTCCGCAAAATTTAAAATTTTGCATGTTCATTTTTAAAGAAAAAATTGTAAATTTTGCTCAGTGCTAAACCGGAAAGTAAGTGTTTCAAAATCCCTTACTATTCTTACACAAGACCGGTAACGAAACACCACCTTTACCTTAAGGCCTCATCCATAGCCTCGTTAAAATCCTTGAAATCCTGTAAATAATTATGTCCGCCACCTTCTACCCTATAAAAAGAACCTTGTCCGTCAGGAATTTTTTGATATAAATCTTCTGCTTGCTCAAAGGGTATGACCTGATCATCCGTTCCATGAATGATATAAACGGGACATGTAACTTCTTGCACATATTTGTAAGACGGAAAGCGGTACTCCAATAGTAGGTCGATGGGAAAAATTGGGAAACGATGTTTGCCCAGCTCCACGGCACTGTAAAACGGGGATTCCAATATAAGCTTACACGGGTCGTTGTCCGCTGCCAGTCCGGAAGCAACTCCCGTTCCAAAAGAGCGTCCGTAAAGGACGATTTTATGTTCTTCGTACAGTTGCTTCGTATAGTCATAAAAAAGTTGTGCGTCTTTTTTTATGGCGGCTTCGCTCATTTCGCCCGTACTCTTTCCGTAGGTCCTGTAATCCACGAAAATGGCATCATAGCCATAACGGGTAACTAGATTGGCTACATGCGTTAAGTTAGAAATGTTCCCGGAGTTCCCGTGAAAGTATAGAATTACCCCTTTTTGAGAATTGTTCTTGATATGTACGGCATTCAATCTGGCCCCATCATCTGCCGTAAGCCAAAACTCTTCAAACGATTGACAAAATTGGTAAGTATGGTTCGCCGGCATTTGGGACGGTATGAATATCAATTTTTCTTGAAAGGCATACGTTACCCCCAAAAGCAGTACATAAATAACAAATAGAACTATCCCAATTTTTTTTATGCTACGCATTCGATTTTTTTGAGGAGTGTTTTACAGCTATACTTGAACCCTCCAAATTTACTGGTTTAAGTCGTGAAGTAATGATGTCCGCTAACATTTTGTGGTAGGCTTCGAACGTATTCAGGTTTTTATGCCCACCGCCAATGACGGTATATAGGGTGGTATTTTTAGGTTGAATTTTTGAGAGCTTCACACTCGTTTTATAGGGTATGAGCCGGTCATCCGTCCCATGAATAATGTGGATGGGACATCTTACATACTTCAACCACTTGTAAGTTGGCATCGGAAACTTAATCAATAAGGATAAAGGCATAAAAGGGACGTATTTTTTGGCGACTTTACTCAAACTGTAATAAGGAGCATCCAAGATGAGCATCTTGGGCTGGTTCATAGAGGCCAGTTTGGTTGCGAAACCCGAACCCAAGGAGCGACCGTAAAGAATGATATATTTTTCATTTACGTTATCCCTTATCTTATTATAAACCACTTGAAGGTCCCTTTTAATTGCTTTTTGGGTCCGTCTTCCCGTACTCTTTCCAAACCCACGATAATCTACCATAATTACATCATACCCATGCCTGGTAAAATCTACTGCAAATTTGCCCCAACCCTTAATGCTCTTTGAATTTCCTTTTAGGTAGAAAACCACCCCTTTAGGGTTTTTGGTCTTGAAGCGTAAGCCGTTGATGATGGCACCATCCCTAGTTCTATATTGTATTCCTCAATTTCCTGATTTTCGTAATAGAATTGAAAGTCTTTGGCCAGTTTCTCGGGTTTGAACATTAAAAAATCCTGTAAAAAATACACGAGTATATTAATTACAAGATAAATGACGACTATAAGCGCCAATACATATATCCAATCTACATTAGAAAACATTTGATTTCAATGTACGAAAAAACAGGGTATATTATCTATAGGTACAAAAAAGACCCTAAAAGGGTCTTTCTTATTCATAATTGCTTATTTATTAAAACTTATTGATTGGTCATATTGGTATGTTCTTCTACCAAAAACTCAATTTCTTTTCCTTTGTCATCGGTAAAAATATAAGTGGACTTATTTATCGATTCATTTTTAGATTTCAATGTCATATTCTCCACTATTTCAAGATTTTCTCCCTTATTGATGGCTACTATAAGATTTTTGTCCTTAGATACCAGTACGAAATCTTCAGGAGACTTTGAATTGTAGGTAAATACTATTTTTTCATCAAATGCTTCGTCCTTGTCGTTATCAATTCTCACTGTCTTGGTAATCTTGGGCATACTGTCCAATACTCTAGCTTGGTTAATATTGCCCTCATCCGAATCTTTCATCTGTATTTCAGGGTTTCTATTCGTGTTTACTTCAACTGTTCTCGTCTCCATTTCATCTCCCATATTAATTTTATAGGTCTTGACGGTTGTAGTTTCCACACTTTCCCTCTGATTTTCTTGTCCTAATGAAACTCCAGCAATTAAAAAAAGGCTTGATAGTGTTAGTGTAATTTTTCTAATATTATTCATTTATACTTAGTTTTTAAATTAAAATTATTTGAAACGTTAGGAAGAATTTTGAGAAGGTCAATAGAATTTTGACACTTATGGTTTTGCCATGTATGTTGACAATTTTTCTCCATCCCAACATATATACCTTAAGCAATTGGTTACTGGATGTCAAGTGGTTTAACGGGCTTTAACCCCTATGCGGTGCTATTAACTTAAATTATGTTAAAGCCAGTCCTTCTTCTTGAAGTATATTAACATCCCTAGGAACAATGCAATCATCAATCCCCAAACATAGAAATACCCGTACTCCCAATGAAGCTCTGGAATGTGGTCAAAATTCATCCCGTAGATACCTGCAATAAAGGTCAGGGGAATAAAAATAGAGGCCATAATGGTAAGTACCTTCATGACTTCGTTCATTTTATTGCTCATGTTACTCATATACATTTCCATAAGGCTCATGCTCATTTCCCTATAAATTTGAAGACTTTCATTAATCTCCAAGGAGTGGTCGAGTGCGTCCCTTAAGAAAAGTTTGGTGTCTTGCTTAATCAGGGGGTTTTCGGAATCTATAAGACGGCTTATGAGTTCCTTTACCGGAAAAATCCACCGTCTTACTTTAAGGACCTCTTTTTTTAATTGTTGAATTTCCTGGGCGACTTCGGGTTTGGGGTTTGAATATACTTCATCTTCCAAGACCTCTATCCGGTGGTTTATCTGTTCAAGTACCAGAAAATAATTGTCAATTATTGCATCTAGGAGCGCAAAAAACAAATAGTCCGCTCCCCTAGCCCGTATCCTACCTAGTTTGGATTGGATGCGGTTTCGTACTCCGTCAAAAACATCTTCCCTGACTTCTTGGAAAACCAGAACACAATTATCTAAAAGGACCATGGCGATATGTTCTCCAACAATTTGATCCTCGGAATTGAGGTACAACATGCGGAACACCCCAAAAATATAATCCTCATATTCATCTATTTTTGGGCGTTGCTCCGTATTTATGGAATCCTCCATGACCAATGGATTCAAACCAAAAGCCTTACCCAATTCTTCTATGAACGGCTCGTCCGTTATACCAACTATGTTAATCCAATCTGTCTTACCTGAATTTTTGAGTTTTACAATTTCATCAATATCGGTAAGCTCAGTAAGCTCAGAACCCTCCACGTCATACTCAGTGGCATAAATAATACTTGGCGTCTTCTCTTTATTGCCAAGATAGCTAACGGTGCCGGGAGCCTTCCCCATCTTTCCCTGTACACGGGAGGTTTTTCTTTTTATTTTGGGAAGTGCTAGTTTCCGTTTTCGGGCCATTGCTAAAATATTTCGTTAAATATACTAAAACCCATAACTATCCTTGCGCGTATTTTACGGCATTCAGTACGAGTCCGGAACCAGGCGCAATCGAGTTTAGGACTATTTCTTTTTCGGGGTCAAAAGAATCCTTTATTTGATCCAAACTCAGATTACCCTTGCCCAATTGAAATAGGGCTCCCATAATCATTCGTATTTGATAGCGCATAAAGCCCGCTCCCCCTATTCTAAGGACATAGCTCTTCTTTGGAAAGAAATTGGCCTTAAGAATATTATTCGCTTCAATATGACAAGTATCAATTGTTCTAACAACCTTGGTATTGGGCTTTAAATTAGCCGTATAGGACGAAAAGTTATGTTCTCCCTCAAATAACGTGGCACCTTCTTTCATTAGGTCAATATCTAAATCGCTCATTACGTTCGCCATAAATGGAGCGCAAAATGGATGGTTTTTCGCTCCATAGGAAAATAGATACAGATACTCTTTATGTTTGGCATGTTTAATAATATTGAAATCGGAATCCTTGGGTTTTATTTCAATGATGCGAATATCAGGTGGAAGGTTTTCATTGAATCTTTCTAAGAACGATTCTGGCTCCAGTATTGGGTTGTCGGCCAAGAATAGTTCAAATACGGCATCAAGAGCCGATACTTTGGCATCAGTTCTTCCGGAAGCCAGAATCTTAAGCTTTGTTTCGGGCAGTACAAATTTCAACGTCTTCATCAACATTCCTTCTACGGTGCGCTGTCCTGGTTGAATTTGCCATCCACTGTATCGGAAACCAAGATATTGAAGACGTACTATATAGTGATGCTCATTTTTATTCATGGATCGGATTTATGGTAAAAATAGGAGCAAAATCAGAATAAATATCAATTACCGCTTTTTTTGTACTTTACCGTATAAAACAATCTAAACCAAGTAATTATGACAACAGAAACAAGAATAAAACCACCTACGTGGTTTTGGGTCGTTAGCGTGTTAGCGCTACTTTGGAATTTATCCGGTGTCGTGGCATACCTAAGTCAGGCATATATGGGCGTTGAGGATTTGGAAAAAATGTCCCAAGCAGAACGTCTTTTGTTCGAATCACGACCGGTATGGGTAACCGGCGCATTCGCACTAGCCGTTTGGGGTGGCGCTTTGGGCTGTATTGCTTTGTTATTACGAAAGAAGTGGGCCGTTCCCATACTCGCTATTTCCTTGGTTGGGATATTGGCGCAAATGTCATATGTCTTCTTTATAAGCAATAGCTTTGAGGTATACGGTCCTGGCGCAATGGTGATGCCCATTATGGTTATAGTCATTGGAATCGTACTGGTTTTTTTTGCTAGAAAGGCATCGGCAAAACAATGGCTCAACTAGTTGTGAGCTATGGATTTACCCAGGGAGCATGTGCTCCCTGTACTTTTTAAAATACTCCTGGCTAATCCTTTGTATCCTCTTAGCTGACAACGGTTTTGTCCTAGAACATCAATCGAAAAAAAAAATCTAATCATGAGTACTCTTGTTAATCAGCGTATCGCCATTGTGGATGCGCTTCGCGGTTTTGCCTTGGCAGGAATCGTCATTGTTCATATTGTTGAAAATTACGTTGGTGCTCCAACGCCTGAAAATACTATGCAAGGAACGCATGTTGGTGTGTTTGACAATATCGTTGACGGGTTTATTTTTCTTTTTTTTAGAGGTAAGTTTTTTGCCCTTTTTTCCTTTCTTTTTGGTCTCAGTTTTTATCTACAGCTCAATCGAAAAAAAGATAAGGATAAACACTTTGTCGGTCGCTTTATCTGGCGCCTGGCATTATTGTTCCTAATTGGCTATGCCCACAGCCTGTTTTATCGGGGAGATATTTTAACGGTTTATGCCCTTTTGGGCGTTTTCTTGGTTCTTTTTTATCAAGTTTCTAACAAATGGGTACTGATTTTTACTGGATTATTGTTTTTAGGGCTTGGTAGATATCTTGTATTTCTCATAACAAACGGGGGCAATATTTTCATACCTGGGGAATTCAGTCCCAACAGTCCAGAGGTTCTGACTTATTTTGACGCTATAAAAAACGGAAGCCTTTGGGATGTGTTTAGAAGCAATGCCGTTGAGGGACATTTAATGAAGATGGACTTTCAACTGGGGATATTCTCAAGAGGCTATATCACCTTCGGGTTTTTCCTTTTGGGAATGGTTGTAGGGCGATTGAAGTTCTTTGAAAATCTTAAACAATTAAAAAAAGAAACAATGAAGGCCCTGATTTATTCAATCGTCGGTTTCTTCGTTTCCCTTGGTTTAGTAATCCTGGTATTTTCACAATTAGGACCTATCGTACAATTTGATAATTGGTTAAGCATGTTGGGCCTCACACTTGCGGACTTGAACAATATATTCATGACTTTTATACTGATTTGTGCATTCGTATTTGCCTACCGAAAGAATTGGGGAGAACGAGTTCTTACCGTATTCGTATCCTATGGAAAAATGGCACTGACCAATTATTTTGTGCAAAGTATCATTGGTACGTTCATATTCTTTGGGTGGGGATTGGGTCATTTAGGCACAATCCCCAATAGCTATGCCTTTTTGTTGTCCTTGTTCATCATTGCCTTGCAGGTCGTATTTAGTAAGTTATGGCTTTCGTATTTTGCTTATGGTCCTCTAGAATGGCTATGGAGAAGCGCAACCTATTTTAGATGGTTTCCAATTCGTAAGAAAAGTGCTTAAATTGTACCTTTGAAAGGTAGTGGAGTCTTTGTTGAAAGGTTGCTCGGCATTACGGGCTTTTCATCGAAATATTTAAAATAATTTAATTTGGTATGCGTTCTTAGAGCTCCACAAATGGTTCCCCACGACCGTGAAACTTTTTTTATATGAATTTCATCAAAGGAATTTTACCTTGGAAGCGCACTTTGTTTATTTCAATAGTGGTACTTCTACTTTTGAACATTTCTAGTTTTTACGGTCTCTACACCAACAAATTTTATTTCTTTAAAATTGATAATTACATATTTCCTATTCTCACCATAGTGCACTTTATTTTTCTTTACGTCATGTGGTTTAAGATAAAAGAGGATGAACTTAGTGATCCTCCCATGCGAAATTTGGAATATTCCCTCTACATCATTCTCTTTGTTTATTTGTATAAGTCGTTTGATAATCTCTTCATTCTGATATCCTATGGCGAATTTGAAAACCACCTTCTACCCAGTACTTTTTTACCATTAGGAATACTCATTTTTACCTTACACTTATTACTCATTGGCCTTACCTTACTAGCTTTTAGTTATAGGAAAGAAGTCGTTGGAAACTATCTTTTTGATGATATGAACCAACATGTGGACAGCTGGAAATAGGTACCGGATTTTTATCTAAATGCTTTTCATCCCCTTTATAGACGATTACGACCCATTATTTGTAAGGAAAATATTGTTCTTCAGACTGTTATGTAAGAGCAGGATCTTATACATTCTTTTTACTCCCGTGATATTTGTGTGATACTTTTTATATTGTTTTGTATTGGCTATTATGAAAGACATTTTAATCATAGAGGACGATCCGGAAATCATAAGAATTTTAGAACTGCATCTAGAGGACTTGAGTTATAAAATATCAAAGGCCGTGGACGGTGCCCAAGGGCTGAAAATGGCACTTGCCAATGACTACGACCTTGTTATTCTGGATTTGACCTTACCAACCCTTGACGGAGTGGAAATATGCAAGAAGCTACGAGCCGAAAAAAATACGCCTATTATTATGCTCACTGCCAAGTCAGAAGAAATAGACCGGGTCTTAGGTTTAGAAATTGGAGCGGACGATTATATCACCAAACCTTTTAGTATTCGGGAGCTACTGGCAAGAATTAAAGCAGTACTGCGAAGAACCGCTCAAAACGAACAGCAGGAAAATAATTCATCCGCTATTACCGCAGAAGGTCTATTCATCGATATCGATAAAAGAAAAGTAGTCTTGGCCGATAAAAAAATTGATTTATCCCCAAAGGAGTTTGAATTACTGGTTTTGATGGCCTCCAATCCGGGTCGAAACTATACACGTACCGAATTATTGAACATGATATGGGGTTATAATTTTGAAGGTTATGAGCATACGGTAAATTCTCATATCAACAGACTAAGGGCTAAGATTGAATCTGACATGACCAATCCCAACTATATTCTGACTACTTGGGGTGTTGGTTATAAGTTTAATGAAGACATTGCTGTATGAGCAACATAGAAAAGACACTTACCCCCACCCTAGTCAAAAAATTATGGGTTGCTTTCGTTCTACTGGTCATTTTAATGGGTGCCGCCTATATATTCACGACGGGCTACCTTACCAATAAACATAATCAGGCCATTACGCAAAGGGTAAATGCTAAGGTCGCGGAGCATGTCATCCAAGAAAAATTTCAAAACGCCTCCCCCTTTTTGGAGGATGGCAGCGTTAACAAGGAGCTTTTTGGGGATTTGATGCACGATATGATGGCGGTAAACCGCAGGATAGAAGTGTACCTTCTCAACGAGTTGGGAGAAATACGATACTCGGTGGTTTTAGACCACAATGAGAACGAGCCTTCTAAAAGGGTTTCCTTAGCTCCTATCAATTCTTTTATTCAAACTAAGGGAAACGAATTCATTGTTGGAGATGACCCTTTGAATCCTAATGAACCAAAGATTTTCTCCGCTGCTCCGTTCGATATAAACGGTAAAAAGGGATTTATATATATCATCCTTGCGGGAAAAGAGTTTCAATTAATCAGTGACAATCTTTTAGGACGGTATTTTACCAAATTGGGAATAGGGGCAACACTGTTGACCATGCTTTTTGCGGCCATCATCGGAATGCTAAGCATTTGGTTCCTGACAAAAAACCTGAGATTGATTACACATACGGTCCGTAAATTCAGGGAGGGCGATTTGGATATTAGAATAGAGAATCCGGAGAAATCCGATATCGCCGTTTTTGCACATTCTTTCAATGAAATGGCCGATAGTATCGTTGGAAATATGGATAAGATGAAATCCGTAGATACCTTAAGAAGGGAATTGATCGCTAACGTTTCCCACGATTTACGTACGCCTTTGGCTATTCTTAAAGGTTATGTAGAAACCCTTCAGATGAAAAAGGATTCCTTGACGGAAGAACAAAAACAGGAATACCTTCAGATTACACATGATAATATTGACAAACTTTCAAACCTGATTAACCAATTGTTCGATTATTCCAAACTAGAGGCCGAACAGATAGCACCGATTAAGGAGCCTTTTTCGATAACGGAACTTTCCCACGACCTTATCGCAAAATTCAAGGTTTTGGCCGAGCAGAAAAAAATCTCGCTTCAATTGGATAATCCAAAGTCGAACTATATGGTATTTGCCGATGTGAGCTTAGTGGAAAGAGCTCTACAGAACCTTATTGAAAACGCCATAAAATATACCGAAGAAGGTGGGAAAGTAACGCTAAGCTTGTTAAAAAAAGGAAAGAACATTGAAATAAATATCACGGATACGGGTACGGGTATTCCTGTAAACGAACAGCCCTTTATTTTTGACCGCTACAAACAAGTGGATAAGAGCACAAAAAAACAAGGCTACGGACTGGGACTGGCTATTGTGAAAAAAATAATGGAATTGCACGGCACCACTATTACGGTGCTCAGCAAACCCCGTGAAGGAAGTTCTTTTGTTTTCAATTTACCGGCCTATCAAGTATAAGGTGGGAAAATTAGTGCTATGAAAAAGCCCTACCAAATGGAAGGGCTTTAATTTTTTAAAGGCCACTAATGAAACTACCGTAGAGGTCTTTAAATTGATAACCTTCCGTGAACCTATTTTTATTCAACTTCTTATACGCCACAAGACCCCACAACACCAATTCCTTTAAGAAATACGTATCTTCTTTCGGAAAATCCGGTTGGTGCTTTTTTAGTAAGGCGTTCAATTGCGGGATACTATCCAAGGTCCTTTTGTATTCCTCGTCCGTGAAATCATCCAGCAGCTCAAAACCTTCCCCTTGAAAGAACCAATGGAGTAATTCATCATAAGGTGTTTCCTCGTCTTTTCGTTCCAACTTATTGATTTTAGGAAAATACGCCGGAAAAATTGACTTCACGGCATCATCGATTAATATGGCGGCAACTCCGTCCGCTCCTTCTTGCTCACCTTCATAAACCAGTTCAATTTTTCCGGTAATCGCCGGAATAACACCAAGAAAATCACTTAGGCGAACCATAGTTTTGTCCGCTCCCGTTAGGAGTGCCCTTCTTTCCGCCGTACTCAATAAGTTCTCGAACGCGGTGATGGATGTGCGAGCGCTTACCCCACTTTTTGCGTCTACGTATTCACTATTCCTTGCTTCAAAACTGATCTGTTCCAACAAATCCTTTGCAATGTCGGGAACATACACGGCATCTGACTGTCTAGAATCCAAGTTGGACTCCTGTTCCGTTATTTTACGGGCCGTATCAATATCATCCGGATAATGGGTCAATATCTGCGAACCAATTCTATCTTTCAAGGGCGTTACAATGCTTCCCCTGTTCGTGTAATCCTCTGGGTTTGCCGTAAAAACGAACTGAATGTCCAAGGGTAATCGTAGCTTAAAACCCCTTATTTGAATATCGCCCTCTTCTAAAATATTAAAGAGCGATACCTGAATCCTTGCCTGCAAATCGGGAAGTTCATTTATAACGAAAATACAACGGTTCGCTCTTGGTATCATTCCGAAATGAATGACACGGTCGTCCGCATAGGATAATTTCAGGTTTGCCGCTTTTATCGGGTCTACATCACCGATTAAATCCGCCACCGTTACATCTGGCGT
>CAJQMW010000561.1 GCA_905479535.1 uncultured Maribacter sp.
GTTAAAATTATGAGCGATCGTATTTTTCAGCTCATAGGAATTAGCATACGAAAAAGTGCTGCCAAGTGAAATAGCCCCACTTGTGAGCGCTGTTTTTTGTAAAAAACTTCTTCGCTTCATACTATAGGGACCAGGCTTTTCCTCCTGTTAATTCTTGCGTATCTCCACAACCTATATATTCTCCAGGAACAGGTAAATATGCCAATACTTCTTCACCTACATATTCAGAGGCTTTATAGCCCCAAATGGTCAAACCTCTCAGGTTGTCTGCAAAGGCAAATCTAGAGATTTCGTCGTCTAGCTCGGATTCTTTGCCCTCTGCTAAGGCTTCGTTGTAGGTAGTTATGGATTCAAACATTTTAGTTCGGTCATCCTTGGAATATTTCAGGGAACTTGAAAGAACGGGTTCCAAGTCTTCTGCACTCAGGTCCGCTATATTTTCCTTCCCGGAATCTTTAAGGGCCTTGTCCAAAAAATTACCCATAGACAACTTTACAAAATCCTGTTGTTCTTTATCCATTACTTCATTTGCAAATTTATCAATGAAGATATTCACCTGTACCTCGGATGCGGAGGGCGTATCCGTTTTAGGTAAGATCAAATCTACCAAAGTAGTAATGGCGGAACCTTCTTCCTCAGTAAAAAAGTCCGGGGTCCATGTTATGTCTGGCTCATTTTTACAACTTTGTACTATGCTTAGCAATGTCGGTGTTGCCACTACGTATCCGAGTGACATACCCATATTTTTGAGTGCTTTTCTTCTATCCATTATATATTTCCGTTTTTAAGTTGTTTTACGGCATGGTCAGCGGCTCTTGCCGTGAATGCCATATAGGTTAATGACGGGTTTACGCATGCGGCCGAGGTCATAAAAGCCCCATCGGTAACGTAGACGTTTGGCACGTCATGCAGTGCATTGTTCCCGTTTAAAACTGATGTCTTACGATTCCGGCCCATACGTGCAGTACCCATTTCATGAATTCCGAGACCCAAACCAGTTGGTCCGTCATGGCCTTTTACATCACGAAACCCAGCTTTTTCCAACATTTCAACTGCGGATTCCTGCATATCTTTACGCATGTTGAACTCATTTTCCTGTAAATCGGCATCGAAAGTAACCGTGGGTAGTCCCCAACCGTCCAGCTTATCATAATCCAATGTCATTCTGTTATCTTCATAAGGGAGTACTTCTCCAAAGCCACCAATACCCATGGTCCAACCACCTGGCTTTAGGACGGCTTCTTTTAGATTTTTCCCATACGATAATTCGGCGACAGTGTCCTCCCAATCGCCCCTGCTTGCACTTCCTTGATAACCAAAACCACGTTTATAGTCCGTTCTGTCGGATGCCCCGCCAAGATTCCTAAATCTTGGAATATATATCCCATTGGGCCTCCTGCCTTTATAATACTTTTCATCAAAACCATCGAATTTCCCTGAAGCTCCCACTCCTAGGTGATGGTCCATGATATTTCTTCCCAACTGATCGGAATCATTGCCCATACCGTTTGGAAAACGATCAGATTTTGATTGCATTAAAATGGAGGTTGAAGCTATGGCAGAAGCGCAAAGAAAAATCACTTTTGCCTTGAATTCATAAGTTTCTTTGGTCAAACGGTCTATTACTTTTACTCCGGTAGCTTTCTTGGTATCCGGGTCGTACATTACTTCGTGAACGATGGAGTCCGGTCTTAGGGTCATATTACCCGTTGCTTCGGCAGCTGGCAATGTGGAGGAAAGACTACTAAAATATGCGCCAAAGGGACAGCCGCGTATACATCTATTCCTATATTGACATTTAGAGCGGCCGTCAAAATTTTTAGTTCCCGTGATATGTGCAACACGGCCTACCGTTACGGTGCGCCCATCAAAACCTTCACTTACTTTTGCCTTAAATTCCTCTTCAACACAATTCAATTCCATTTGGGGCAAGAAATTGCTATCCGGAAGTTGTGGTAGGTTAAGCGCCTCACCACTTACACCTATGTAATCTTCTACCTTGGCATACCAAGGCGCAATATCCTTATAGCGCACAGGCCAATCTACGCCTATGCCATCTTTTTTGTTCGCACCGAAATCAATGTCGCTCCATCGGTAACTTTGGCGGCCCCATTGTAAAGAACGCCCTCCAACATGGTAGCCACGCATCCAATCAAAACGTCTAATTTCATTGTAAGGATGCTCCAGATCATTAACGAACCACATATGGCTCGCCTGGTCTGTAGTATAACCTGTTCTATCCTGTTTTGGTTGCTTTTCAAGAATTTCTCTAGTGGGCTCACCCGCATTTGGAAAGTCCCACGGATCCTTATAGGCCGTCTCATAGTCCTCAATATGTTTTACCATGCGACCTCTCTCCAAGACCAAGGTTTTTAACCCTTGTTCACATAATTCCTTTGCCGCCCAGCCACCACTGATTCCGGTACCTACAACAATCGCATCATACGACTCCTGTTCTTGATTATAATAAAATTTATTCATAGAAATTGTTTATCCTCTAAATTTATTAAATATAAAATTAATTCTCTACATTTAATCCTTATTCTTCTTGTAAATACCGTATGCCAACGTTTTTGGAAGATTTCTTAGATTTACTTTAAAATAGTATGTGATTCAAATTACAAAACAACCATAACGACAAACAGACAACTAATAATCCATGAAAAGAAGAAAATTTATTAGAAATGCTTCCACCGCTGGAATAGGGGTATCCATTTTAGGAACGTATGCCTGTAGGGAAACCAGAAAGAAAGAAGCAGAAATGACCGCTCAAAAGCCCGAAATTGCATCCCCGTTCTTTAAATTGTCCCTAGCGCAATGGTCAATCCATAAAATGATAAGGGAAGATGGCGTAGATCCGTACACTTTTGCTGAAAAAGCGAAAAATTGGGGTTTTGAGGGGTTGGAATATGTAAGTCAACTGTACAACCCCGAACTGTCCGATGCCGATTATTCTGAGGAGGCCATGGCCGCTTTCGTGGAAAAATCAAATGCCGAAGCGGAGAAACATGGCCTTAAAAACGTGCTGATCATGATTGATGGTCAAGGAAACCTTGCGGTGAATGACGAGGCCGAAAGGAACGAGACGGTTGAAAAACATAAAAAGTGGGTAGATGCCGCGGCGGCCATGGGTTGTCACGCCATACGGGTTAATCTTAATGGCAGTAGTGACCCGGAAGAATGGAAAAAGAACTCGGTAGATGGTCTTACAAAATTAGCAACCTATGCAAAGGATAAGAACATAAATATTCTGGTAGAAAACCATGGCGGACTATCTTCTAACGGAGCTTTGCTTGCCGAAGTAATGGAGACCGTGGACATGGACAATTGTGGTACGTTACCAGATTTTGGGAATTTCTGTATTACCAGAAAACCGGATAGTCGGGAATGTGAGGTTTCCTACGATAAATATAAAGGGGTCAAAGAATTAATGCCCTACGCAAAAGCCGTAAGTGCCAAATCAAACGATTTTGATGAAGATGGTAATGATACGGGAATAGACTATGTTAAAATGCTTAAAATCGTAAAGGAGCAAGGTTATACCGGCTACATTGGTGTGGAATACGAAGGAAACATATTGGATGAGGAGCAAGGAATACTCGCCACTAAGGAACTATTGTTAAAAGCGGCTAAAGAAGTCTAAAAACGAAGCAAGAACTGTTTATGAAAGTCTTTTTTAACGAGTTGTTCGATTATAATTTTTATTGTAACAAGAAGATAATCGATGAATGCATAGCAATGGACAAAGTTCCGGAAAAAAGCCAAAAGTTGTTTAGCCATATCCTAAATGCACATCACATTTGGAACTGCAGAATCCTTGGAAAACCATCCGAATACGGAGTTTGGCAAATACACGCCACTAAGGATTGGGCAGATATACATTATGAAAATCAAAGGAGCTCATTCGAAATTACTACAAATGCGGATGGGTTCGACAAACGCATAGATTACGAGAATTCAGAAGGTAGGCTGTTTACCAATACCTTGCAGGACATGTTGTTCCATATCATAAACCATTCCACCAACCACAGGGGACAAATAGCGGTAGATTTCAGGAACAATAAGCAAGAACCTGTGGTTTTGGACTACGTATACTATAAAAGATAATTCTTAAGGAGCATGAGTGAGCGCATACGATTTCAACTCTGCTTCATGATGTTTTTGGAATTCTTTATTTGGGGCGGTTGGTTCGTAACCCTCGGAACTTTTTTAGGTAACAATATAAATGCATCCGATGGTGAAATTGCCCTTGCATTTTCTACGCAGTCATGGGGAGCTATCATTGCTCCATTTATAATCGGTCTCATTGCGGACCGTTATTTTAATGCGGAAAGAATATTAGGGACACTTCATATCCTTGGAGGTGTTCTTCTGTATCTTATGTACGGTACTGCGGAGTTTTCCAATTTCTATCCTTACGTATTCGGGTACATGGTTTTATACATGCCAACGCTTGCCCTGGTAAATTCGGTTTCATTTAATCAAATGAAAAATCCAGCCAAGGAGTTTTCCATGGTCCGGGTCTTTGGTACATTGGGTTGGATAGTAGCAGGCCTTTTAATTAGTTACATCTTTCATTGGGATAGCGATTCTGGAATTTCCCAAGGCTTATTAAAAAATACATTTTTGATGACGGCCATCGCATCATTTGTTTTAGGCATTTTTAGTTTTACTTTGCCGAAAACTCCGCCAACGGCCATCAGTGCCAACAAATTAAAACTGTCTGAGATTATTGGCTTGGACGCACTTAAGCTTTTAAAGGATAAGAACTTTTTAATATTCTTTATCTCTTCAATTTTGATATGTATACCCTTGGCATTTTATTATCAAAATGCGAACCCTTTTTTAGTAGAAATAGGCATGGAAAACCCTACAGGTAAAA
>CAJQMW010000562.1 GCA_905479535.1 uncultured Maribacter sp.
GCGTTTTGAGCGTTTGGGATGTTTCACCTATAGTCACGAAGAAAATACCCATGCCTTTAATCTGGTGGACGATGTTCCCGAAGAAATTAAGCAAGAACGCGCCAATACGATTATGGAAATCCAGTCCCAGATATCATGGGAGCTCAATCAGCAAAAAATAGGCCGGACTTTTAAATGTATTATAGATCGGAAGGAAGGGAACTATTTTGTAGGTAGAACCGAATTTGATTCTCCCGATGTGGATAACGAGGTGCTTATTGATGCTTCCAAACACTATGTAAAACAGGGCGAATTCGTGAATATCACCATTACTGAAGCTGCTGACTTTGATTTGTACGGGGAGCCTGTTTAAAATACTACTGTCACTTTGAGCGCAGTCGAAAAGGTAATTTGTGTAACGAGTCTGTCGTGACTGTGAATATTTACCGTAGCGGAGTTAAAGGATTATCAATATCAAGTTTTTTGTCGCATCATATTGAGGGTAAATACTCCCAAAACCAGCATTATAATCCCCATAATACCCCAAAGCCACCATTTGTTCTCAAAGAGTGGCGATGGTATAGGCGGATAATTTTTTATGATCTTCTCCTGTTTTCCCAGTTTAACTTCACCGGCGTTTTCGGAAAGTTTAAACCCATTTTGCGATATGTCATAAATTGGGGCGCGGGCATCACTTTTTCCATAAACTAAATAGTAGTCGGCCGGTTTGTCAAAACGGGCGATTAATTCATATGAATATCCCTTTACAATCGGTTTGGAAAATGATAAGGGTCGATTATCATAATTTTGGACAACGATTCGGAGCTTTTTAGCCAGACCGCCATTGAATTTGAATTCATTTTTTTCCAACGAGGATACGGTTCCCTTGGTAAGGGTTCGGTAGCTGTAACGCCAACCTTTTTCTGTTTTTACACTATCCGAAATATATTGAATCTCCACTGGACGGTAATAATCAATCTTATCCGAGACCTCCAGTTTTAAATAGCTTATCGGAAGGCGCGATTCTAAATCAACCGAAAGGATTGTGTTATTAGCTGCTTGGGTCACCTCAAAATCGGTTATAGGGTAGTTTTGATACGTTGCTGGTACAATACTGTCCAAATATAATGTGGTGCTTTGCAGTTCCGGTTGTACATTGCTTTTAACCAAGAGTCGATAATAACGGTATTTGGCATTTGGAAAGTTAAGGTGGGTAAACGAGTAATCCGTCTGATTATTTTTTATGGAAAGAATTCTATCGTTATCCAAAAGGGTAAACCATTCTTGTTGGTTCTGACTTCCCTCAAGCATTACATTCCAATCAAAATTCTCGTTCTGGATATCAAGTTGAATCTCATTGATACTTATAGCCGTAGGAACTTCATATGTAAAGTAAAAGCCGTTTTGATTGGAGGAGGTATTTATCAATTTAAAATCGACCTTCGATAACTTACCCTTAGCGTCCGAAACTCTTAAGACATATGGTGCTTCTAGCGTATCGGTCTCTGTTATCCCATAGATACGGATATCGGCTAGATTATTTTTTATATCGGAGAATACGCTATTCGGCAATGGAACGGTATGCCATTGGTCCGTAATACCGGTCAACTCTATTTTCTGGTCATAGCTATTTAATTGCGCATTGGAAATTGCGTAAGACAGCATCAGTAGTAAAGTCCCTAACTTAATTTTCTTCCTCATGGGCAATGATATGTTTGTACTTGTTATAAAGGAAGGAGATGATCAAGAGCAATATACCCAAGGATACGAAGACAATCGTTTTGGAAATGGTATTCAATGATGCGATATCGTATAGGAATAGCTTAACCAAAGTAACACCGAACAAAATAATGGCGATAATACGCAGGTATTTTTGTTTTTTCCAAATACCCAGGGCAATCAGGTAAAGGGAGTAGGTGCCCCAAAGTATGCTTAACCCCAGTTTGTAGGACTGATTGGATCCCGCCAAATCCATCCAAGTCAGTAGTTCGCTACTGAGTATCCACAAAATGGATACATGCAATAGGATGTTGAAAGGGATTCCAAAATTCACTTTCATAAAGGGTTGCCGTATGAGTTTGTACAGCATGACTATAAGAACGGCAAAAAATGCGATGGCTACATATCTGATATAGAGGTTAAAATGGTCTACTTCATAGAATTCCGCAAGATTTTGAGAAATAAAAGTCTCCCGCAATTCGCTAAGAATATACAATCCTGCGGTATGAAAAATACCACCGGCAAGTATACCTAGGCAAAGGGTGATAATTCCCAAAACCCTATTCTTTAACCATGTCATATTCGAGAAAGACAGTGCGGTGATAAAAAACAAGGTATAATTCAATAACCAGATGTTTCCTTGGTCTTTAATATTATAGTTGCTTTGGGGGTAGGAGTAGGCATCATTACCCATAATCGTTAATTCCGATTTTTGAAACAGTCTTAGGAAATAATATTCAATTTCCAGATAGAAGGCACAGTACAAAACTAAAAGTAAAATTCCAGGAATGGCAAAGGACATCAGTTTAGAAAATACGCCTCGTTTACCTTCCGCCGAAACATTTTGGAATTTATTATTAATCCAATTAATAAACCCAAAAGCCCCGAGAAAAAGTAGGGACGTCAAAAATGTGGAATTGAATATTGGCATCAATTCTGGAGTACCTTCCCCATAATGGTAAGTATTATAGCTTGTGGACCAGTCCTGGGTAAGACTCAAAAAGGCCAAAATAATTAAGGGGTATGATAGGTATTCGTAGGTAGGCACCTTTTTGCTACGGCCTATCCAAAAAAGCAAGGCTGCCTCCAAGGCCCACAGCAGGGTTACCCAATTACCGTCCAATTGAACGGGAATCGCTATGGTTATAAACGTGAGTACTAGGCCTGCAATGAGGAAAAAAAGATTTCTGTCGGCCAATTTTCTTTTATAAATCAATACACATACTCCAAAATGGATGGTCGCATTAATTAGGGTAAATAAGCCTAAAAAGTCTTTTCCAGTTTCATGAAACGATAGCAGTCCAATACCCGAGCCATAGAAAATGAAGGAATTGAGCATGAGCATAAAAACATCGGATACTCTAAATTTTTCTGACTTGACTAGTTTGTAGGCTAAAAACGTACAGTAGAATATGCTAAAGAAAATACTGATTACAGAAAGGGCTAGGGTAAAATGTTCTTCTCTCACATAGGAGAAAGCGGCCCACGCACCGTAAATTAACCAGCTAAAAGCAAAGGCAACATAGTACAGTGCTTTCCAGTATTTTTTGAAGGAAATAACTAAAATGCCAATATTGATAACAGTAATATAACCAAATAAAACCATGGCATTACCGGAGTCATTGCTTAACAAAAAAGGTATGGCGTAAGCACCGACCAAACCAATATGTGCAATGACCTGTTTGTTATAATTGAGGGCCGCTACCACCCCGAAAACGGTATATAATAGCATGATTCCGAACGCCATAAGTTGCGGGAATAGTCCGTAAAAGCTATAAGCGGCAAACGTGATGAAATAGAGGATAGCCAGAGCACCACTTACGAGCACAGCACTGTAACTGATATATTTTGATTTTAATTTGATTCCAAAACCGACCAGCCCCAGACCGACGAGGTAGCCTAAAATAATGCGGGTTAACGGACTTATCAAATTATTCTCAATGGAGTATTTAGCACCGATGACTACGCCTATGACCGTAATTAAAATCCCTATTTTATTGATGAGGTTTTCACCGATGAATTTTTCTAAGTTAGATTTTCCTTTCGGTGGTTTTATTGTCTGCTTGGCAGGTTTTGTGGTCTTCTGAACTGGTGCAGCTACCTCGGGGACTACCCCGTTTTTGGGAACGAAAGTGGCGGCCTCTGCTGTTTGGGATTTTACTTTTTTTATCTGCTCTCTTTCCTCAAAGGGGGATGAGACTTTCCCTTTTTTGAGTACCTGAATTTCTTCTCTTAGCTGATTTACTTCTTGGTTAAAACCTTCTTGCCGTTTCAACAACAGCTCAAGTCTTTCTAAAAGTCCGGCAATTTGCTCGTTATTTTTGGCCATTTTAAAT
>CAJQMW010000563.1 GCA_905479535.1 uncultured Maribacter sp.
GATAAGTTCCCTGACCATTAGGTTTTTTGAGGCAATGGGTTCCGTCAGCACCACACTAATTCTGGAAGCCAGTTCAAGTGGCGAAAAATCCACTGCGCTTTTGCCATCAATCTTAATTGACCCCGAAATTTTAGGCTGGAAATTCCCCAAGGTTCGCAACAAAGTAGATTTACCTATGCCATTGATACCAACTACGGCCGCTAACTCACCTTTCTGAAGCTTAAAATTGATATTTCCACAAATGGAAATCGATTTATAGCCAATGGATAGTTTACTTACTTCTAGGGCTATATGTTTGTTGTCGGTTTTCATAAGCGAGTCCGGATTTCAGCTTCGCTTAATCTCCAAAATAATGGGTAACTGAGCGTAGCCGAAGTCAAAATACCATTTTTCGTTTTCTAAGCAAAAGCCAAATTACGACCGGTGCACCAAGAATACTCGTTATTGCATTGATGGGCAATACATTTACGGAACCGGGTAGCTGAGCAACCGCATCACAAAGTAACAAAATAATACCCCCATAAATTAGTACGGCAGGTACTAGTATTTTATGGTCGGTGGTATCGAAAATCTGTCGTGTTAAATGAGGTACTGCCAAACCGATAAAGGCAATGGGCCCTGCAAAAGCGGTAATGCTTCCGGCTAATAGTCCCGTAGCGATAATAATGAGATAGCGAGATTTTTTAAGGTTAATACCCAAACTTTTAGCATAATTTTCCCCCAATAAATAACCATTTAACGATTTTATAGAAAGAACACTCAACAAAGTACCAATGCATACAAAACTCAACAGTAGTACAAGCTGGCCCCAAGAAAGGTTGCCGATGCTTCCAAAGGACCAATAGATAAATTGTTGAAGTTCCTCCGCATTGCTAAAATAAGAGAGTACGCTTACGATAGCGGCGGTTATACTCCCGAACATAAGACCTATAATGAGTAAAGCCATAGTGTCCTTTATCCTCATCGCAACCGTTAAAACTGCCAGTAGTACTAAGAAACTACCTATACTAGATGCGACGGCCAAAGCTATATCATTGGCAAAACTAAAAGTTGCATATCCTGCAACTAGAGAAGCACCCATAATGAGAATTGCCGCCCCTAAACTGGCTCCAGAACTTATTCCTAAAACAAATGGTCCGGCCAAAGGGTTTCGAAATAACGTTTGCATTAAGAGTCCGCTCAAGGCCAAACCACTACCAACTAATAGTGCAGTACAGGCTTTTGGAATACGGTAATTCCATATAATATATTCCAGGGATGAATTTTCTAAATCTCCTCCGAAAATCACATGTAGCGTATCCGATAAGGAAATTGAAACAGAGCCTAAGCTTAGGTTGAGTAGGAAACATAAGGCCAGTAGGAAAATCAAGAGCAAAAAGGGAAAACGATATGTTTTTTTCTTTTCCAATTATTGTAGTGGTTTAAAAAAGAAGGGGTGATGGTTGGGCAACAACTCGGGATGTAAGACGTGTACGAGGTCCTTTAAGACCAAATCCGGTCTTTGGGGAGCCAACTCATAATACAGTACACCTCCCGTTGCCCCCAAAGTGCTAGAAAAAGTATGTATGTTTTTATTTTTAAAGGCATCAAACTGTTGATAGTGGGGACTTGCATCGAGCATTTCTTGGTATGAGGTAAATTGGGCTGGAGCGATCCAAAAATCTGCATTGGCCGCTTTTTCTAAAACTCCTTCCCATCCCAGTGAAAGGCTGCCTGATGCTGAAGAATCTTGCCAAAGATATGCTCCGTTCGCGTCCTTGATGAATTGAGCCGCCCAACTTTTTCCACCGGGGAGGTACCAAACATCTTTGTACATGGCACCGCTCATAACGGTGGGGCTTTTTTTGGCACTTGACGCTAATTTTTTTGCCGATAGGTACTCGGTTTCAATCGCTGCGAAAATCGCTTGCGCTTCTTTTTCTTTTTCAAAAAACGGGGCAAAAAACTTTATCCATTCCGCTTTGCCCAAGGGTGTTTCTTCGGTCCAATCCCCGTTATAGACTACGGGAATGTTGGAACGGGATATAGTTTCATATGCAGAATTTTGTGAATTAATTCCAAAACCCACTACAAGTTCGGGTTTCAACGCAATCACCATTTCCGTATTTATAGATTCATTGTTGCCGAGCTCTTGAATTGAGCCAGCATCAATTCGCCTACGTGCCGCCTGGGAAGATATGTATTTAGTATCAGGGAAGCCGGATAACTTATCCAGTACTCCTAAAGCTTCTAGTGCCGGGATATGAGTCGTGGATGTCACCACTAGATTTTCTACGGGAACGGCGACAATGGCATCATACTCATCTTTGTTTAAAGTGATAAAGGCCATTTTGTCTTTGGGAATCAACGCATAGGTGAAGACCGACTCGGAATTTGGCCAAGGAGAAGAAATTTCTATTACCGTGACACCAGAAGCCGATTTATTTATGCTAAATCCTTTGGCATAGTCGACAGAAATTATCTTTTCTACAGTTTCTAAGGGGATTCCCTCTTTTTTCACCTGCTTGCAGCCAAAGTTCGATAAAATAAGAAATAAGAACAAACCTTGTTTCAAAGAATGGAGATTTTACGGATTTTTTCAAAAGTAGTATTATTTCATCTTTGCTTAGAATGATTAAACAAAATGTTTACTTTTATCGCGAATTTTGGTTTTCATCCTTTTAAAATGATGAAATTAAAAGGGAATCCGGTTAGAATCCGGAACTGTTCCCGCAACTGTAAGTATATGCTGCCCGGACGTATCGGGAGTTTCAGCATCTTGCTCAAATTGCAAGTTGTCCTTACTACTAACCACTGTCGAATCTGAAAAACAAATTCAGTCCAAACGGGAAGGTAAAGAACAAATTACGAGTCAGGAGACCTGCCAAATTCAAACAACTATTGTTAAACTTTCGGGATAAAGGTTTACGTATGGGTACAGACATACTATTCGCTCGGGCTAGGTATTTTAGATGATTATAAAATTGTATTGGGTTAGTGCCGCAACGCTGTTGTGTGCTAATGTCTTTTGCCAAGATTTTGCGCAACAAGATTCCATTAAGCTTCAACAATTGGATGAAGTTGTGGTAAGTGATTCTCGTTTCGAACTAAAACGAGAAAATTCAGGAAAGACGGTGATTAAAATTTCAGCGGAAGAACTCCAAAGAAATCAAGGAAGGTCTGTATCGGAAATTATAAATACGAAGAGTGGTATTGAGGTAAATGGAAGTAGGTCTTTTGCGGGACAAAATATTTCTGTCTTTGCTAGAGGAGGTAATAACCGCCAAGTCTTGGTGATTGTTGATGGTATTC
>CAJQMW010000564.1 GCA_905479535.1 uncultured Maribacter sp.
TTTAAATCTGGAAAATAATAGTTGTTGTTCAGTATATTGAACAAGCCTTCCTTGGCCATATCTTTTGTGGGCCTAACGGGCAGGTTTTTTGGCGCTTGCAGCTGCCGTCCCTTATGTTTTCCGGAGATAATGCGCATTATAAGGTGTTTAAGACCGTAAAATCAATGGATGCGATTTCAGGTTCCCCTAGTTCAAAATGGTGGGGATATGCCGGGGCGAAAATCGAAATATTCTGAACATACTCGTAGCAAAGTTTAAAGACTGGGTCGTCCTCTTCAATAACCCCAAAGAGCTTTACAGGCACTTCTTCCGTGTTCAATTCCAATTGTTCCAGGACAAAAAGTAAGTAATAGGTGAAGTCCTCTTTTGTTTCATACAAAAAGCTGTTGAACAAGAGCAGTTTTTTCTGGGAGATTACCGTTATGTCCAACTGTTTTTTGCTGACATGGGCATAACACACCGTAGTGTTGGCATTACCTTGGTTGGACAACAAGGATTGGATGAGCACCGTACCGTTATGCACATAGGTGAATTCACCATATAAGTCGTACACATAGTTATTAACGTTCATGTAGGGAACATAGACGTTTATGATGTCTTGATGTTCCACTTCGTCATAGGCGAATACATCGGTTGGCAAAACCTTGGCATTGAACTGTAGGTAGCTAGAAATTTCGTCGGCATTGAAAAGCGATTTCGGAACCAAGCCAAAAAGCGTGTTCCTGTGTACCACAATGACTTCATCAAACTGTTTTTGAAGCAAGTCGTGCTTTTGGAACAATTTTTTTAGTTCAACCAATAAAGTCAGCGGATTTAGTTCCTCATGGAAAAGCATACTATCGGAGTAGAGCAACTTTTGTGAGACCGTATCGGCCACACAAAAAGAAAGTCCATTCAAGCTCACCTGAATGGACAATTTCTTAAAATTTTTATCCGCGATATCTTCGCTAGGCTTGATCTCCTTTTTTGTCATAAATAGGTGGCCAATTTCCGCTTGTACTAACTTCCTCCAAGGAGCCGACTTTTATTTCCGAACCATTGATCTCTTCCACACTGATTTGGGCATTTTCACGTGCGACTAAATCTTTAGGCTGATCCTCTAGAAGAACACTTTTTGAGACTTTCGCTTCAAAAACAGGAGCCTTATAACCACTTTTTTCAACGATGGCAGATTTCATGGTAAACTTTTCGCCCGGTGCGCCAGGCACTTCCATGAGATTTTTATATCGTGTATCGTCCTTGAACAAGGAGTCCCTTACGGATACAAAACCAAGAGTATCGATAATTTTAACTTCTCTCAATAAATCAATTCCATAAGCTTTGTCGAACTCCATAAAGGAAGAATCCCTTTGCTGTGTAATCACATATTTACCAGTATCAATGAACTTGATAAGGCTATTGAAGTCATTGGCATACCTACCATTAACCGTTTTGTAAGCCTCTTGGGAGTTTCTAATGTCTTTTAGTTTCGCAACTACCTTACCGAAACGTTCTTGTTTAACTTCTGCAAATTCGATAGGTCCGGTTATAGAGTTATAGATAAGGTATCCCAAAACAATACATCCGATCCAAAGTACAATCTGTATAATGGTCTTCATTTCTTAAGTGTTAATTTAATTTAGTGGTTCTCACAAATCTACAATTTTTTTTTAATCGTAAAAGTTTTTGGCGCAAAAATCATCTTTATCTTTGGGCGTCCATGAAACCATTAACTACCGCTTCTTTTTACAAACAGCTAGAATCTAAGTTTCCGCACGTACCTACGCTAAAACAGGAGGTTGCCTTGCAGAAATTATCGGAATTTATTCTGTCCACGACCAAAGAGGAAGTATTTCTCCTAAAGGGCTTTGCGGGAACGGGAAAAACGACGCTGATCGGTACGTTGGTCAACAGTCTTTGGAAAACGCGAATGAAATCGGTGCTAATGGCACCCACGGGAAGGGCTGCAAAGGTGATGTCCAACTATTCTTCGGCACAGGCATTTACGATACACCGGAAAATTTATTTCCCAAAGAAACAGGGTGGTGGAGGTGTACAATTTGTACTTGCGCCCAACAAACACAGGGATACCATTTTTATAGTCGACGAAGCTTCCATGATACCAGATACTCCGGCCGATTCAAAATTTTTCGAAAACGGTTCGCTCTTGGATGATTTAATGATGTTCGTATACTCGGGACACAACTGTAAATTGATGTTGATCGGGGATACCGCTCAATTGCCCCCTGTCCATTTAGTGCTCAGCCCTGCCTTGGACGGTGATAAACTTGCCCTCAATTATAATAAGGAGGTCGTTAGACTGGAACTGGACGAGGTGGTGCGACAGGCAGAAGATTCAGGAATTCTAGTGAATGCCACGCTTTTGAGAGACCAATTACAAGGAAGTTATTTTGATGGTTTCCAGTTTAACCTCAGTGGATTCAAGGACATTGTCCGACTTATTGACGGACATGAAATCCAAGAGGCCATAGACGGGTCGTATTCCGAAAACGGCAAAGAAGAGACTACGATTATTGTCAGGTCCAACAAAAGGGCCAACCTTTACAATCTCAATATTCGAGAACGTATTTTATATCTGGAAAATGATTTGGCGGTAGGAGATTTTATGATGGTGGTCAAGAACAATTATTTTTGGTTAAAACCCAATTCGGAAGCAGGTTTTATCGCTAACGGCGATATTATCGAAGTACTGGAGATTTTTGCGTTCAAGGAGCTTTACGGATTCAAGTTTGTTGAGGTAAAGGTGAAGATGGTAGATTATCCGAACATGAAACCCTTTGAAACGGTTTTATTGTTAGACACTATTAAGGCCGAATCCCCATCATTATCTTACGAGGACGGCAACAAACTGTACCAAGAGGTCATGAAGGACTATTCGAATGAAAAATCGAAATATAAAAAGTTTCTTGGGGTTAAGAATAACAAATATTTTAACGGATTGCAGGTAAAATTTTCTTACGCTATTACCTGTCATAAGTCCCAAGGTGGGCAGTGGAACACCGTGTTCGTGGAACAGCCTTACCTGCCCAATGGAATAGACAAGGAGTACTTGCGTTGGCTCTATACCGCAGTAACGAGAGCTAAACAGCAGCTATACCTTATCGGTTTTAAAGATGATTTTTTTTGTTGACTAGGAAAAGGCTATTTTAGTATTGGATGCACAATTGAAAAA
>CAJQMW010000565.1 GCA_905479535.1 uncultured Maribacter sp.
CCTTTTTCTACATAACCCCTATTTAATATAGTGGATATGGTTGGGGCATAGGTAGAAGGTCTTCCAATACCCAATTCCTCTAATTTTTTCACCAATGATGCTTCCGTAAAACGGTATGGTGGCCGCGTAAAGCGTTCCGTAGCGGTAATAGAATTGTTCACTAGCCCCTCTCCAACCCTCATGGCGGGTAACATTCCCTCTTGTTCCTCTGACATATCCTCGTCGTCAAGGCCTTCCATGTATACTTTTAGAAAACCGTCGAACTTAATAACCTCTCCGTTGGCTATAAATTCCTCGGAATGCTTGTTGGTCTTGATTTTCACATTGGTACGCTCCAATTCCGCATCGCTCATTTGAGAGGCGACCGTTCTTTTCCAAATAAGATCGTACAATTTAGATTGGTCCCTTTCCAAAGATGGTGATTGATTACCCATCTCCGTAGGCCTAATGGCTTCGTGAGCTTCTTGCGCGCCTTTGGACTTCCCCTTGAAATTCCTGACCTTGCTGTACTTTTCTCCGAAGTTTTTAATGATGGCATCTTTTGCCGCATTAATTGCCTCACCAGAAAGGTTTACACTGTCGGTTCTCATGTAGGTAATTAGTCCTGCTTCATACAATCGTTGCGCCACTTGCATGGTCCTACCCACAGAAAAATATAGTTTTCTTGAAGCCTCCTGCTGTAACGTGGAGGTAGTGAACGGAGCAGAAGGCGACTTTTTTGCGGGTTTTTTATCTAGCTTACCTACGGAGAAGTCAGCCGCAATATTTTTTTCCAAGAACGCCTCGGCCTCTTTTTGGGTGGTAAAGGTCTTGTTCAGTTTTGCGGCAAAGGTGTTCCCATCCTCCGTTTGAAATTCTGCTGCAATCTTAAAGGAAGCTTCCGGAGTAAACGCCTCTATATCCCTTTCCCTTTCTACAATTAAGCGCACGGCAACAGATTGAACGCGACCCGCGGAAAGACCTGGTTTGATTTTTTTCCATAAAACCGGGGATAATTGATAGCCTACCAAACGGTCTAAAACACGTCTAGCCTGTTGGGCGTTTACCAAGTTGAAGTTTATTTCCCTGGGGTTTTCAATGGCCTTTTGAATGGCGGCCTTGGTGACGGAGTTGAATACAATCCTTTTGGTTTTTTTCTTATCAAGTCCCAACTCCTCGGCCAAATGCCATGATATGGCCTCTCCTTCACGGTCTTCATCACTTGCCAACCAAATAGTTTCAGCTTTGTTGGCAAGGTCCTTCAATTTTTTGACCAAGGCTTTTTTATCCTTGTCAACGATATATTTTGGCTCGAAATCGTTATCGACATCCACCCCCAATTCTTTGGAAGGTAAATCCGCTATGTGCCCAAAACTGGACTCTACCTTAAAATCCTTTCCTAAAAATTTCTCTATCGTCTTTGCCTTTGCAGGCGACTCCACAATTACTAGATTCTTGGCCATTAACCTTATTTTATGGATGCAAATGTATACTAAAAATTGAACTTTAAAATTTGAAGCTCCCCATTTTCGTCATGCGTAATGTAGAAAAAAGGCACTTATATTTATTTTATCAATAAAAAACTAAAAGAGAATACACTAGCTTTTATGAGCGTCGCAAAAAAATATTCTTATTTTTAAAGATGCTAATTAAATGATCGACTAAACATGAAGAACCTATATTTTTTATCCATTGCTGCGCTGCTCCTTTGCTATCCCTTTCAAGACTTATGCGCACAACGCAAGAAAAGTAAAAATAGCGACCTCAACTATCAAGAAAAACTTTATGACGGTATGGAATGGCGACTTGTGGGTCCTTTTAGGGGCGGTAGGGCCGGTACGGTAACCGGGGTGAACAACAATCCTGACCTCTATTATATGGGAACGGCCGGTGGCGGTGTATGGAAGACGGTGGATGCGGGCAATTCTTGGGAATGTATTTCCGATGGTTATTTTGGAGGTTCCATAGGTACGGTTGCTGTGGCGGAAGCCGACCCAAACATTATTTACGTAGGAGAAGGCGAACAGACGTTACGAGGAAATGTCTCCTCAGGACACGGACTTTGGAAAAGTTTGGATGCAGGGGAAACCTGGAAATTTATCGGTTTGGAGGGTTCGGAACATATTGCTAGGATCCGTATTCATCCCAAGAACCCAGATGTTCTTTACGTAGCGGCAATCGGTAATCTATGGAAACCTAATGAAACGAGGGGTGTTTATCGTTCCGTGGATGGTGGTGATAGCTGGGAGAAAATACTCTACGTAAGCGATAAGGCCGGTGCGGGAGATTTGATTATGGACCCCAATAACCCGAGGATACTATATGCGGCCACTTGGGAGATGAAACGTAACGGCTATCGTATGGATAGTGGTGGTCCAGATAGTAAAATGTTCAAAAGCACGGATGGTGGGGATACCTGGACCGATATCTCTACGCATTCCGGGCTACCCGGCTTTCCCTGGGGTATCGTGGGCATTACCGTTTCGCCTTTGGACTCCAACCGGGTTTGGGCGTTGATCGAAGCTGAAGAGGGTGGTCTTTTCCGATCGGACGATGCTGGAAAAACTTGGGAAAAAATAAATGAAAACAGAGCTCTACGCCAGCGGGCTTGGTATTATACCCGTATTTATGCAGATACACAGAATGTGGATAAACTATATGTGATGAACGTAAGTTACGGTGTGTCCACCGATGGCGGTAAAACCTTTGCCTTAAAAAATGCCCCTCACGGCGATCATCACGACCTGTGGATTGATCCCAACAATAGTGATAGAATGGCAATTGCGGATGATGGCGGCGCCCAGATATCCAACGATGGCGGCAATAATTGGACTACCTATTACAACCAGCCCACCGCACAGTTCTACCGTGTGGTTACGGACAGTGTTTTTCCCTATCGGATTTATGGTGCCCAGCAAGATAATTCGGCCATACGCATTGCCCATCGCTCATCTGGCAGTGCAATTACAGAAAGGGATTGGGAACCTACCGCAGGTGGCGAAAGTGCCCATTTAGCACCGGACCCAAAAGATAATGATATTGTTTACGGAGGCACCTATAAGGGCTATATGAATAGGAAAGACCACACTACGGGCCAGACCAGGTCAACCAATGTTTGGCCGGACAACCCGGCCGGGTCCGGAGCCGAAGTGATGAAATATCGCTTTAATTGGAACTACCCGGTAATGTTCAGTAGGCACGATTCCAATAAACTATATGCCGGGTCCAACTTTTTACATGCCACGACCAATGGCGGGCAATCCTGGAAAACAATATCCCCGGACCTTACCCGAGGGATACCAGAAACTATAATGTCTTCTGGTGGCCCCATTACACAGGATAATACGGGAGCTGAATTCTATTCCAACATTTTTGCCATTGCGGAATCGCCTTTGGAAGAAGGGGTGATATGGACAGGAAGTGATGACGGACTCCTACATGTAACGCGTGACCATGGTGGGAACTGGGAGAACGTTACCCCACCGGCCGGAATCTCTCCAAAACTGAATATGATCAACTGTATAGATGCCAGTCCGTTTAAAAAAGGAACCGTATACGTTGCGGCAACTTCATATAAATTTGGGGATTATACACCTTATCTATATAAAACGGAAGACTATGGGAAAACTTGGACGTTAATCACAAATGGCATTAAAGAGGATTATTACACTAGGGCCATACGTTCGGATAAAGTCAGGGAAGGCCTATTGTATGCGGGTACGGAATGGGGCATGTATGTTTCTTTTGACGACGGAAAATCATGGTCACCTTTTCAGCTGAACCTTCCTATAACCGCCATACGGGATTTACATGTCCGTGATAATGATCTGATTGCCGCAACCCATGGCCGAAGTTTTTGGATGATCGATGATCTTACACCATTACACCAATTATCTGCCGAAGTGGCCAATAGCGATTTCTATTTGTTCAAACCGGACGTTTCCTACAGGATGCATCAATCCGGGGGATGGGAAGAACCGGATACTAGATTGGTAGGTGAAAACCATCCCAACGGGACGATTATCAATTATTACCTTCAAAATCTAAAAGAAACCGATAGTGTACAATTGGATGTTATGGAGATGGATGGCACTGTAATCCAGAGCTTTTCCAATTCCGCTAAAGAAAACAAATTAGACCCAACGGCCACAAAACCCTTGGAGGTAAAGAGTGGAGGGAACAGGTTAATCTGGAATATGCGCTATCCGGGCTTTAAAACTTTTAAAGGCATGGTGTTTTACTCATCGCCCAACGTAGGTCCGAAAGCCGTACCCGGCACCTATAAAGCCAGGTTGTCCTTAAATGGAAACACGAAAGAACAAGAGTTCACAATCGTGAAAGACCCTAGATTGGGCACCACCCAAAAGGAATACCAGGAGCAATTCGATTTCCTGATGCAAGTACGTAATCAGGTAAGTAGGGCGAACGAAGCGATTACGAATATCAGAACGGTCAAAAAAGATTTGGACTATCTAAAAGAAAAGGCAAGAGAAAACAAGGAAATGCAAGCGCTGATTTCCGAATTTGAAACTAAACTATCCGTTATTGAGAACAACATCCATATGACAAAAAACCAAAGCAGGCAAGATCCGCTCAATTATGGTATTCGCATCAATAATCGCTTAGCATTTCTGATGGCAGATTCCCAAAGGGGCGATTACCCACCAACGGATCAGGCCAAAGAATTTTTTAAAGTAGCCACCGCTGAGCTGGATGTGGAAATCAACGACCTCAATAGTCTAATGCAAGAATATGTTGCTACTATTAATAATGAGGTTCAGGAGAATCGAATAAAGATGATTTCTTCGGAATAACTGGATTGTAGACTATCTGCCTAAAGAATAGAATTCTTTAAGGTCTTTGCCACTGTCATTTCGAGCGAAGTCGAGAACTTTTAAACTATGTTTTTTAGAGCATTTCGACTGTCCTCAATGTGACAAAAGCACAAGTTTTGAGCTTTAAGGCAATTTTTTTTGTACCAGTTTACCATACTACAATTCGAAAGTGCTCAAAAGGCGAATGTCATTTTCCAAGTATTCATACTGATATAGGATTCCGTCCCCGATCATCAATAGAGAATTTGTTAAAGGGATAACGTCATAAGTAATGATATTTTCAAAATGGTTTACCTGGGTGATGTTCGGAGCTGCACTCTTGTCAAATACTTTTAAACCTGCATCCCCATCACATACAAAGAGTTTATCCCCCTTTATTCCCAATCCATTTGGGCCTTCCATAGGATAAATAACCCTTAATTGCGGATCTCTCAAATTAGAAATATCCACGACGTAAAGGCCGCTTTCTGTATTACCGCAGAAATTTCCACCCTTTAGGGTCACATAGGCAAAATTGCCATCCACTACAACGGGGTCGCAAGCGGTACCGTGTCTAAATTCAGATATAAATTCCGGTTTTTCGGGATTCTTTATATCATAGATATACATGCCTTGCCTGCCACCAATGAATAAAATTTCGCCTTGATTGAATATGGTCTCTACATCCCAGCCTACCTGAACATCATCCAAAACTTTTGGCTGCTCCAAGTTTGAAATATCAAAAATGCTGATGTCACTATAATCGACCACGTAAAGATATTCCCCTATTATTTTGAAACGCGCTAGTGACCCTCCTTGACCTACATTAGGTTGTGGGGCACCTGAGGCATTTTCCAATCCAAACGCAAAATCACATGAATCGCATCTGAACTGCGCTTCGTACTCCGAAACAGGTCTTCTTTCGGTATTGACCTCCCATCCGATAATAATGTCCTTATCGTAGTCAACATTGTCATAATCATAAATATCCGCCTGCGGATACTCCATATTTACTGACCAGATTTCCTGATTGTAAATGGCATT
>CAJQMW010000566.1 GCA_905479535.1 uncultured Maribacter sp.
CAGCCACAATATATGGCGGTAACTCTCCAGCTTTTTCCAATAATGTATGTAGCTCTCGGGCAATTGTCTCCGGGTTGCGTTTGGTATTACTTGCATCGCTATAACCAATTCCAGCTCGGTCGTAACGGACAACTCTCATACTATCTTTTAGACCTTCACTCAACCAATGGTAGTATTCACTTGCCATTCCACCACCTCCCTCAATTACAAGAGTTGGCTTCTCATTTTTTTCACCAGTACTATTTATATGCAGTTTAAAGCCTCCAATATCAACAAGCTTTCCTGGGGGTTGTGGTTTAGGACTAAACAGGCGAAGGGCTAAGCCAACTAAAATAATTAGTAGCAACAACGATCCAATCGCAACACCGATCCACTTGAAGACCTTCCAGATAATTCTCATAATTATGTATAGTTTGATGATTTGATTCAAACATAAATTCATTGAAAGACGGCTTGAAATTATTTTGATGAATCAACTAAAAAAAGGAACACATTGATGTGAATCCCGGACGAATACGATTTGACCAAAAAAACAGTATGTTCGACCCAAAATCTATAGTGTTCGTCAAAGAGATTGTAAGACAAGTATCAATACCCATATTTTTACCTTATGAATAGTTTTGTTCAAAAAAATCAGAAGGCCCTATATAAGGTATCGGCAGTACTTGGGTTGCTCGTTGTTATGCTGGTTATACCACATTATACGGGAATTTGGGATAACCCTTTTGCTGTTCCTATTTTGATTCTATTCTGGCTGGGGGTTGCTTATCTCGTTCTACCGGAATTTTTCAAAAAGTATAGAATAGCCATTCTTTCTGTATATGGATTGGTTATCGCCTATAATTTTTTCTTTTTTACTTCGACACCTGATCACGCACAAAACGATCGCCTGAGTTTGGTGCTTTTCATGATGCTTCCTATTCCGGTTTTTGTAGCTTTATGGTTTTATGAACAATGGCGTTGGTTGAAAACGCTAAAGGCGGATAAGGCAAAGGCAGAGTTGGCCTTACTCAAAAATCAGATCAACCCTCATTTCTTCTTTAATACCTTGAATAATCTTTATGGTCTGGTAGTGGAAAAATCCGAGAAAGCCCCGGAAGTGGTCCTAAAATTATCGGATATGATGCGCTACACAATCTACGAGGGGAAAGAAGATGTAGTGTTGTTAAAGGATGAGATCAGTTATCTTGAAAACTATATTGAACTACACAAAATTCGTTATCAAAAAAAAGTGGAAATTTTATTCACCCATGAGGTTCAGGAAGGTTTAAAAGTAGCCCCTTTGTTATTTATTAATTTGTTGGAAAATGCCTTTAAGCATGGTGTTGCGGAAATTCGTGAGAATGCTTTCGTTCATCTTAGCATGCAATCTCAAGGAAAACGACTCCTTTTTACAATCGAAAACAATTTCGATAAATCAGCATCAAACAACACTAATGGAACAGGTCTAGAAAATTTAAAAAAAAGATTGGAGTATCTATACCCTAATCGACATGAATTAATTGTAGAAGAAAAAGCATCTATTTTTAAAGTCCAGCTAAACCTTGAACTACTATGAACTATTGCATCATTGATGATGAACCCATTGCGCATCGCATTATAGAAGGGTATTGCGAAAAGCTATCGTATCTTGAAAAGAAGGGGAATTGCTATGATGCATTTGAAACGATGCAGTTCATGAACGATAATTCAATCGATTTGATTTTTCTGGATATCAATATGCCCAAACTGTCAGGTTTCAATCTATTAAAAACGATGCAACAGCTTCCAAAAGTAATCGTGACTTCCGCCTATAAAGAATTTGCGTTGGAAGGCTATGAATTGAATATTTCCGACTACTTGTTGAAACCTTTTTCGTTTCAACGCTTTTTAAAAGCGATGAACAAGGTCATGGATAATCAAAATTCAACTTTTAGTCCTTCTCCAGAACAAAAGAAAGTTAGTTTTTTCCTTAAAGGAGATAAAAAAATGCATCAGATACATACTGACGATATTCTATTCATTGAAGCATATGGCAACTATTCGAAGGTGTTTTTAGTTGAAGAAATGATAATTTGTCATGAAAAAATCTCCTCTTTGGAAGCGTTGTTGCCCGCTCCGGGTTTCTTAAGGGTTCATAAATCTTTCATTATTGCAGCCAATAAAATAAATGTAATGGAAGGAAATCGAATAAAGATTGGAGAGTACTTCGTACCTATTGGCCAAACCTATAAACATAACTTAAAACAACTCTTTCGCGATGAGTAGCCAGTACCTTGGACGGCTTACTATAAGGGGCGAATGGCGTTTTTAAAGTATATTCCGGTCTCAAACGATGCCCAGGGCAGACGACAAGGCGGATGCCAATCCCAAAAAGCTAAGGAACCCACAGATGTCCGTGACCGTTGTTAAGATAATTGAGGATGATGTAGCCGGGTCTTGACCGATTGCCTTTAACCCTATAGGAATTATGGCACCGGCAAAACCTGCAATAAGCATCGATAATACCATTGAGATGCCTATGACTATCGCAATGCCCAGTGAATCTGCCCAAAAGTAAACAATGGTTCCCGTAGTAATGGCTACCGCCACACCGTTTATAAAACCGACCATAATTTCTTTTCTCGCTACCTTGAACCATTGTGAAATCCTAATTTCCTTCAAAGCCAGACCGCGTATGGTAACCGCCAACGCCTGAGAACCCGTGTTACCGGATTGCCCCGCAACCACCGGCAAGAAAATAGCGAGTATGGTAATCTGTGCAATGGTATCTTCAAATAACCCCACCACAAAGGAGGCCAGAAATGCCGTTGCCAAGTTGACCTGAAGCCAGGGCAATCGTTTTTTGACCGCCAAAGAGACTTTTGACAAAGCATGTTCTTCGCGACCTGCACCGAACATTGCCTGTAGATTTTCGGTTATTTCTTCCTTAGAGGCCGACATCAGCGCATCATTTCTAATGATGCCCAAAAGATGGTTGTTGATATCCGTAACGGGAATTTGCAACAGGGTTTCTTTCTCTATGGCTTCCAATACTTCTTCCCTAGATGCCAATGCGTTAATTGAAGGAGCCGCATCCATAAGTTCCCTCAGCTTTTTATCAGGTTTTGATATCGCAATGTAATGCACTGGCACCTTTCCTATCAACTTACTTTCATCGTCAATAACATAAATGACCAATAATTTTCGATTTCCCGTTTTTCTGATTCTTACCAATACATCCTCGACCGAATCGTCCATATAAAATGTAGTTACATCGGTCTCCATAAGATAACCGGCCGTGCCTTCATTGTAGTTCAGGAAATCCCGAATTTCCCGCGATACAATATCCGGCAGCAGCTCTAATTTATTTAAGGTCAGATTCTTGTCCATGCGTGAAAACAAACGTGCCGCTAAATGAGTGTCCACCTTGTAGAACAGCTCTGTAAAAAGAGTATCGTCCAACTTCGGCACCAATGC
>CAJQMW010000567.1 GCA_905479535.1 uncultured Maribacter sp.
CCAGAAGTTCTGTGGATAATTGCGTATCAACCGAATCAATGAGTGCATTAAGGTTTTTAATTTGAACGATCATTTGCTCCTCCAAAGCAATGAATTCTTGTTGCCTCTTTTCTTGAACCAATTTAGCGTTCAGAACGTTCCTTATGGAAACCAAGCTTTGTGTGGTATACTCCGCAATTTTGCTTATAGCGGACAGGTTTAATTCATCCAATAGAACAGGTTCAACGCCGGTCGATATTAAGCCGATATCCGATGGAATCCCATTTGGCCATAGGTGTGATAATAGTCTATTTCTAGAAACTAAAGGTAGCAGGTCTCTTTGCTGATATGCAACCAATTCACCAAGGGGTATGACATATTTTTTATGAATGGAGTCTACTGTATTATAAAGCGAAAGTGCTTCATCATCCGACAATTTCAAAATGTTCAATTGTGTGTCCTCCAGAAACGACTGGCTGATCTCTTCCGATTTTGTGTAACTAAGTTGGATGGCCTCAAGCTGAACCCTTTCAATGGAGTCTAGGGGAAAGTAGGGAACTTTCACTTTAAATTCTGGTAGGAATTTGGATTTTCCAAGGGCCGATAAAATAGCATCGATATCCTGGTAGTATGACGCATTCTCTGCTAAGAGTCCGGAAATATCACCGCCCAAGGAGTCTTTTTCCGTTTTTTGTTGAAGTGCCAACAATTCTATAAATCGCTCGTCCAGATTAATAATCTTTGCGCTCGGGAGCGTGTTTGGATAAATTGACATCCTCTGGGATTCCCCATCCGTTCCCCTATTGATTTCCGTTAGCCGTCCATTGGTGAAATACCAACTCTCTACTGCACCAATTTCATCTTTTGAGTACAAGGTCCACTCATCGTGGGCCAGTCCGTCCCTTAAAAATCGGCCCACCAGGGTAGATTCCTCATTCTCTATTTGAAAACTTTTCTGTGGAATCCCTCTATCAAATTCGATACTACTCTTAAAGAGGGTTTGTTCTATTTCTGAGTTTTCAATTTTGTTCTTGACAAATATCCAAGTGCCATCGGGTTTACCCATAAGCATAGCACCACTTGACTCTTGTTGGGTACCGCTTACGTTTATTTTATATTGATAACCTTCCACCCGCGTAAGGCTATCCGATTCAAATTGCCCAAATTGAAACAGCCATTCCCCCGTTGGGTAGTCATTATTAAAATTCCCGGAAAAAGAGAATGTACTGTCTTTTTTTGCCAACAGCGCCCCGAGATTGGAACGCTGCATTCGGAAAGGACCATCAAGGATGGTATCGCCATCCACTATTTTATAGTGGTAGATGGCATTACCCTCATAGGAGCCGACTTTGAGCGTTCCGTTGTAAATTAAGTCTTCTTGACCTTGCGCGCCAGGCGTGCTGAAGAATGCGAAAAAAAGAACTAACAGTAAGGATCCGCCATTTTTTGCGATGTGAAACATTCGGCAAAAAAACTAAATAATATTTAGATGAAAGAAGGATTCATTAAAAAATAACTTTTGTCCGATTGATGGGCTATTTTCCAGAAAATTACTTGTTTTACAATGCTAACAGTGCTAGATTTTCAGGTTCAGGGATATTCTAACGCCCTTCGGGCTCAATAATTTTACCTTCATAACGGATTGAAAAACGTTGGGAGCTATTAATATTAATATAACTGCTTAGATTGGGTAGGACAATCATATTCACCGAATAGTCTTCTGTCCTTTGGTCGGCAGAAAATGAAATTTCATATCGGTTCTTAGCTTCGTTATATTCCATTTCTAAATCATCAGGAACGGTCTCGAATTTAATCCCCGAATCCCGACTGTTATAGTCTCCGCCCATTTGACGTTCTCCGTAATACGGAAGGTCTGCGCTAATGGTGTCCCCTTGCATACGAAGAAAACTAGAAAATCCCACCAAATTGATACGCCCTGCATTGGAACCTATGGGCAGCAATGCATTGTAAACACTCTGAAGACTTACCGTGGTCGTGGGTAAAGCCCAATTTACCTCTATTTCAAAATTCCTGCTTTTAATCAAATTAGCAAACTTTTCCCTTTCCCCACTTTGTAAACTCATTCTTGAAGCGGAAGAGCAACCGAAAAACAGCATTATTAACAGTATGCCAATTAAATGATACTTCATGGATTTTTTCTTATATGACTATTATGACTATCGGATAGTTTGCACATGAAGTCAACTTTTGAGTTTTGTAAAAAAAACGCCTCCCTCTATCCCTCCTTTCTAGGAGGGAAGAAATCGTTTCCCCTCTAAAAAGGGGGGATTAAGGGGTGTGTAGGCCTAAATTTAGTCGTAAATCGTATAATCCGGAAAAAAAGAGGATAACTTGATTGACGTGCCGACTACAAAAAAAGGCTATGTAACAAATCCTATAGTCATATTTTCTTAACTACCTTTAAAATAGCAAAAATAATACCAAGACTATTTCAAAAACCTCAACAAAATCCTTTTTCCCAAAAAATATTCAAAGAAAAGCCCAATAGCTGGCTATGGGACTTTCAAATACTAAAATAATATCTTCATTATCCCTACTTACTGGCAAGCTGATTTCCCTTATAACTCAACCGATAAATAGCATCGCCATAATCATCGGAAATTAACATTGATCCGTCTTCCAAGAAAAGTATATCCACAGGTCTTCCAAATTGTTCCTGTGATTCTTCGTCCAGCCAACCGTCCAAAAAACTTTCATAAGCCACTGCTTCATTATCCTCCAATTTCACCAGTGCTATCCTATACCCCACTTTTTTACTTCTATTCCACGAACCGTGTTCGGCAATAAACGCATAGTCTTTATACTTTTCCGGGAACATGGTTCCGGTATAAAATTTTACCCCAAGTGGAGCAACATGAGCTCCCAATGTCTGTACCGGTGCTACAAAATCCGAACATGGACGCTGGTCCCCAAATTCCGGGTCCTTTACAACACCGCCGTGACAATAGGGGTATCCAAAGTGCTGACCAGGTTCCGTAATTCTGTTTAATTCACAGGGAGGTGCATCATCCCCCAACATGTCCCTACCGTTATCCGTAAACCACATTTCTTTAGTCTCCGGATGCCACGTAAAACCTACACTGTTACGCACGCCTTTGGCATAAATTTCCCTATTGGAACCATCGGGATCCATTCGGGTAATGGTCGCGTACCGTTCGTCCACAACGGTAGAATTACAAATATTGCAGGGAGCACCTACTGGTACGTATAATTTATCATCTGGACCAAAGGCAATATACTTCCAACCATGATGGAATTCTGTGGGATAATCATCGTAAACTACCGTAGGTTTGGAGAGACTATCCAACTCGGATTCAATATTATCATATCGTAACAGTCTTCCAACTTCCGCCACATAAAGACTTCCATCTCGAAACGCGATACCATTGGGAACTTCTAAAGTAGTATCCAATACAATTACATTATCGGCTTTGTAATCGTTATCACGGTCTTGAATGGCATACACCGTATTTTCATTCCGCGTACCAACGAACAAGGTCCCGTCATCGCCCATTGCCATGGACCGGGCACCATCTATGCTATCTGCATAGACCTCTATTTTGAAGCCCTCTGGAAGGTTTAATTTCTCAATAGGTAATTTGGAAATGGGTTCATCATATTGAACAAGAACCTCGGGTTCGGCCGCCCTTTCCGTTTTTTCTTTACAACTTGCCGTAAAGAGGATTAAAAGAACTAGGAAACCAATTTGTTGAAGGGAAAGGCTGTTTTTCATAACGTGACTATAAATATTTCTTCAGATTCGTTTTAAAATAGTTAGCACTATCCGTAATACTTTGGATAGAGTTTTGAGCAAAGTTACCGCCTTGCTCCAAATAATAGTATTCCAAACCAGATTTATCCAGTTTGGGAAGCATGGAAATATAATCAATTGACCCGTTACCAAGCTCGGTATAGTCCCTGGTAACCTTGTCCATGTCCTTTATATGCCACATAACGAAGCGTTTAGGTTGTTCGGCAATCAATTCCGCAGGACTTAATTTTGACGAATGTACCGCCCAATATAGATCCAATTGCAATTTTACAAGATTGGGGTCGGTTTGTTTCATTATCATCTCATATCCAGTTTGACCTTTATAATCCACAAATTCAAATTCAAAATCATGATTATGGTAGGCAAAGCCAAGACCTGCTGCAGTAACCCTCTCCCCTATTCTATTTAGCAATTCCGGGAGTTTTTTAAAAGTTTCAAGGTCTCTGTGTTCTGGTGCCATCCATGGCCAAGTAATGTAACTATGGTTTAGACTAGAGGCTCCTTCTATACAAGCGTCAATGTATTTGTCCAGTTCGGCCACGTTGGAATTTAGATAATCCGAAAAGGCGTAATGACAACTTGACGAACTTAATCCTAAATCTTCTAATATTATCCTGAACTCATCCGCTCTATGCCCATAGTAGCTAATTGTATCGGGATCAAACCCGTAGAGTTCTAAGTCCTCATACCCAAGTGTCCGAACTATTTTGAGACTTCCAATGAGGTCTTTTTCCATCGCATCTCGAATGGTAAAAGCTTGCAGTCCCATTTTATAGGTTGACTTTGTATTCATGGAAAAAATGCAATTCGGAAGTAAAGAAACGGTAATTGCTACACCGGTTTGTTTGGCGAATGTTCTTCTACTTATCATGCGATTTTGGATTAAGGTCATATTTAACCTCTTTCACAAATATAAACTTTATAACGGTGCTACTTATTTATGACGCTACCCCTAATCGTATCAACTATCCCTAAAGCCGCTTTCTCTCCACTAAGCATAGCAGCATTCAGGGAACCGTTCAGAAGATAATCACCTGCCAAAAATACCGTATCCGTTAATCGAGTTTCAGATGGGCTTATGTCTCCCGCTAGGTGTTCCAACTTGGGCAGTGCTTTATTTATAGTATAGGTTTTAAGATACTTTAAGTCCCTAATATTACATTCATCCTCCAATTCTTTTTTAACTTGGGTAATGAGTTCAGACTCCGAAAAATTGTGGGACTTGACCACTGTTACCGATAATAGTTCTTCTGGTCCGGACTTTTCCGTAGAAAGGGTTTTATGGAAAAAGATATTATTGATAAATGTGCCCTCGCTCGGAATTAACCCTATTAAAGGCCTGCCATCCCCATTTTTGGGCGTTGTAAAATATAGTGTTTGGCAAGACTTCCATGCAATCTCTTGATTACGCATATTATTAAAAAAATCAGAGCTTTCTGTCGCCAGAACGATATAATCTACATGTTTGGAGCTTCCATCGGTAAAATTAAGTTTCCCGTTCTCACAGCTCTCTAGGGTCGAATTTAATTGAATTTTGGTCCTCTTTAATTTGGCCAATAGCTGATTAGGAATTGCTCCAATCCCTGAAGTGGGCAAGGTTGCATGGCCTGTTCCGAACATCTTGTAGACAAATTCAAACATCCTCGACGATGTATCCAATTCCGTTTCAAGGAATATTCCCGTAAAAAAGGGTTTAAAAAAGTTGGTAATAATTTCATCACTAAAACCTCTACGCCTTAAATACTCCAAGGTCGTAACCTCTGGTCCGTCAAAAATATCCGAAATTGTCTTTTTCTTGAGTTCTGTATTCAGCTTTAAGATTCTGAACTTATCGGAAAGCGTACCAATACCAGAGGTAAGTGTAGGAATTAGTAGGGATAAATTCCGCAATGGATCACCAATTATCTTTTTTCTACCACTCTTAAATATGAAAGCACCAGGAAGGAACTTTGCTAAATTAAGGGCTTCATAGTCCAGGTATTTTTGCGCCATTGGATAGGCATCCAGTAAAACCTGAAATCCATGGTCCAGTTGATAACCGTCCATTATATCTGTTTTTACCCTACCGCCCACACGCTCTGTCTTCTCGAAGAGCAACGGGGAAAATCCGTGGTTCTCCAAGACCAAGGCGGCGATTAAACCACTTACGCCAGCCCCTATGATGGCAATTTTTTCTTTTTCATTGTTCATAGGTTAAAAATAGCACTTAGAACCAAGTGGAAAAAGAATCAATCTACTTTAAATCCCGGTCCCTTAACAAATCTTCCTGCGTGGGCTCCCGTGTGTTCTCCATTATCCAATACTTGAATACCATTGACAAAAACATGCCGTACTCCCTCGGCATATTGGTGTGGGTCTGTAAAAGCAGCTTTGTCATTTACTTTTTCAGGGTCAAATACCACGATATCGGCAAAGTTACCAAGGGCAAGCGTCCCACGTTTTTTAAGTTTTAGATTGCTTGCGGGTAAGGAGGTAAGCTTACGTATGCCTTCTTGTAGCGAAATGGTTCCCTCCTCCCTAACAAATTTGCCCAATACCCTTATGAATGAGCCGTAGGCCCGTGGATGTGTGCTTTGTTGGACGAATACGCCTTCGTTCGTATAAGAACCGGCATCGGAACAAAAACTTACCCATGGTAAAGCGACTTTTTTACCGATATTTTCTTCGGACATGGAGAAGTAGACCACCTGTATCCTACTTTGATCCTTTGTAATTAAGTTAACCACTGTTTCCTCTTTGGTCATTCCCCATTCTTTTGCCAATTCCGGAAGATATTTGCCCGTATACTTTCTAAGCGAATCTGTTTTAAAACCTACTAGTAAAATCGTTTCAGGAGCGTTTCTGAACTCCAGTTCGGCTATGGCTCCTGACTTATTTTCGAGGATGCTTAAACGCTCCAACATCGCATCAATTCCACCTTCTCGTGCCCAATCTGGCAATTGAACATGCAATCCTGTTGAGCTTGCGTTGTAGGTATAGATGTCAGCGGTGATTGGAAGTCCTACGTTTCGTGCCGAATCAATTTTCGCTATGGCCAAATCCAGTTTAGGCCAATTCTTCTTTTGGGAAGCTTTCAAGTGATATACTTCTGCAGGAAGATTTGCTTCTTTTGAAATACGGATTAGTTCGTCAATGCTTTCCAAGAGTTTGTCCCCCTCGTTTCTTATATGTGATATGTACATACCGTTATAGTCGCTTGCAACCTTGGATAATTCAATGAGTTCCTCGGTATCCGCGTACATACTTGGCGCATAGAGCAGTGAACTGGATAACCCGACCGCTCCCTCTTTCATCGCGTTCGCGGTCAACTCTTTCATTTTTTCTAATTCTTCCGCTGTGGCCGGTCTATTTTCATATCCGATTACATATTGCCTTAATGTACCGTTTCCCACGAAGGAAGCTACATTGGTAGATACGCCTTTATCCTCCAAATATTGCAAATATTCCCCCAAGGTAGTCCACGGGACATCAAAAGTAATGTCCCCTTGGTCATTTAGCATTTCTTCTTTCATGGAAGGATTTAATGGTCCCATGGAACGTCCTTCCCCTAGAACTTCTAGGGTAACCCCTTGGCGTATATCACTTTGTGAGCGTCCATCCTCAAGTAGCGAAACATTTGCCCAACTTAGCATGTTTATAAATCCTGGGGCGACGGCCTTGCCGGCGGCATCTATCTGCTTTTTTCCCTGCAAGGTTTTCGGCTGACCAATTTTTGCAATGGTATCCGAGTTTACAGCGATGTCACCTAGATAGGGCTCCTGACCTGAGCCATCATAAATAAGGGCATTCGTCAATACTAAGTCATAATTGGGTTGTTCTTGGCAGCAAACAAATAGTAAGGTAAGCAGTAAAGGAAGATATTTCATTGTTTTGATATTTAGGAAAGTTGGCTTTGATTAAATTGAAAATTCACTCCCTATAAAAATAACAAAAGAATAAAGCAATGTAAAGTATTTCTGAGGTATTACCCGCCGGTCCTTTCTTATCGGTATAAGAATCTAGACCACTTCGTTTTTAGATGAAAGAGTAAGGACGGTTTTGAAACCAATTGATGAACGGCACTAAACACCCTCAGGCAAATAAATAGTTCAACGTTCTTAAATTTAATGGTGAAATAAGATATGCTCCGCCAATGAGATTTGCTATTCAATTATTCCTAAATTTATAACAAATCGAAATTATTTTAGCGTATAGATAATGAAAATCCGCAAGCTGGTATTTTGCTGAAAAAGGTTCAGTTTGTGAAGTGAATTCATTAAACCTTAAAACTCAATTTAATCCTCCGGCGGATACCCACGGATTTCTTCAAAGACCCTATCAAAATTCTCTCTCAAGTAAGAATTCAGTTTTTTTTGATAGTCCAGCTTAAGCCAGCTCAAGAAATTATGCGTGCTTTTGCTGATGCATTTTCCGTAGACCATTATCCTATTGTCTATATCCTCTTTTAGGAGTTTTGCCAGGGCAATGGCATCGTAGACATCCTCACTATTTTCAATACAGATATGGGCATGTTGTTCAATAGACCTTTCCAAGACCACTTTGGAGGATTCTCCGGCAAAAGTAGCCTGCTCATAGGTTTCTTTTATATCAAAATAGGTTGCCTTGGATTTTGGGAATTCTGCACGCACTTCATCGGAGAGGTCGTGGATAAAATCACCCTCGATATCCTCGTCATCCCTAATACGGTCCATGTAATAGTTGGGCGATTTGAAAATAGCCTGCCAATCCAAATCCGCACCCCACGGCCCAAAACGGTACATATTGTTCCCCAAATCAATAACTGTAAAGCTAGATTTATTATTGAGCACTCTAGAACCCCTACCGATCATCTGATAATAAAGGGTCAAAGATTTTGTCGCTCTGTTAAGAATGATACTGTCAATGGTAGGTTCATCAAAACCCGTGGTCAGAATACTTACCGAGGTCAAAATGGCATCAGGGGTTTCCCTGAACCATTTAAGTATCTGTTTTCGTTGTTTTTTGGTCGCAGTATTGTCCAAATGCATTACCGGGAGGCCAGCAGCTTGGAACGTATGGTAAACCTGTATGGAAGTTTCAATCCCGTTATTAAAAATAAGCGTCTTTTTTCCAGCAGAGTGTTTGGTGTAAGCCTCTAAAAGCTTATTTAACATGGCGGGGCTCGTATAAAGGTCAGAAGAGGACTTTACGGTGTAATCCCCATTAGAACCTACCTCTAGAGACGTTAGAGCCATATCGTATTGATACACCTCTGCCCTTGCCAAAAAATCGTTTGCGATAAGATTTTGGATGGATTCTCCGGCTATTAGTTCGTCATAATTATCATTCATGGGTAAGTCCTTGTTAGAACTTAACGGGGTTGCAGTTACCCCAAGAATAAAGGAATTTTCAAAAAACTTAAATAGTTTGGTAAAAGAATTGTAGTGCGCTTCATCAATAATGACCAGCCCTACATCTGAAATATCCAATTTGTCATCGTTCAGCCTATTGTTCAGCGTTTCCACCATGGCCACAAAGCAAACATATTGATCCTGGTCGTCTAGATTTGCCTTACTATTGACTACTTTATTAACTACGCCAAAACTCGTAAGCATCTCCGAAGTCTGGTTACAAAGCTCCACCCTATGGGTCATTACCAAGACTTTTTTCGAGTGGTTCCTAAGGTATTGACGAACGAGTTCCGAGAAAATAACGGTTTTACCGCCCCCCGTAGGTAATTGGTAGAGTAAGTGATAATCATCCCTCTCATTATCAAACTTCTCGAATACTTGTTGAATGGCACCCTCTTGGTAAGTGTAAAGTTCTTTGTCCGTTTTACGGTCCTGTACTTCAAATATGGTCTCTTGCATGAAATCTTTTTCTAGAGCCTGTAAAGGTACGATCTTCAAGAGGTTAATGCTAATGAATGAGTCAAAAAGACATCTTTCCCGATGAAAAAGCTGGTGTTAGGTATTATGCACCTTAATTTTGTCGAATATGGGTACACATCGACATTTTAAATTGTACAAGCCATTTGGAATACTCAGTCAATTTACGTCTGGAGAAGAACGGCAAATACGAAAGAAACGATTTCTTAGTGAGTTGGGGGTGTTTCCCAAAGGGACGATGCCCATTGGCCGTCTTGACGAGAAATCGGAAGGGCTCCTATTGCTTACTACAGATGGAAAATTGAGCGATCAGGTCAATAACTCTGGTATAGAGAAAGAGTATTGGGTACAATTGGACGGTCAAATCACAAAGGAGGCCGTAAAGAGATTAGAAAAAGGATTGGTTATCGGAATTCATGGAACGGCATATAGAACCAAATCCTGTAAAGTTATTCTTTTAGCTCATACACCACTGGTCCCGGAACCCAACAAAAAACTCAGAATAGGAAGACATCGTGAAAATTCGTGGATAAGCATGACGATAACCGAGGGCAAGTTTAGGCAGATACGAAAAATGACAGCGGCAGTAGGTTTTCCAACCCTCCGATTAATTAGGGTCCGTATTGGGCATATTCATCTGGACCGGTTGGTAGAGAAGAACATTGAAACAGTTGATTTAAGTCGTTTCAGCATTCAAGAAGAAGGACTTCTTCCAAGCGGAAATTGAATTTTCTCAAGGTCCTCTAAATTGTATTGATGAACCTATCTAAAAAATCAGATTTTAGGTTCTTTTGACAAAAAGCGGGAAAACAAAGTCAATTTCTTCTTGGTGTTAATAAAGTAGACGCCCGTAAGAAGTACAATGGCCGCTATGGTAGATTGTGTAGTAATCGCTTCCTTTAAGAAATACCAACCTAGGAACATAGCTATAATAGGGTTTACATAGGAAGACGTGGCCACTTTTTCTGGCGAAACCACGCGCAGTAAGTAATTGAATGCGGTAAAAGCTACAATGCTTCCAAAAAGGATAAGTAAGATCATGGACCATTGAACAGGTGCGCTCCACGTTAGCGGAGATGTCCAATTTTCTCCTAAAACAATACTGATCAAAAGTAGCATTACACCACCGGTAAGCATTTGATAACCGGTATTCACAAAGTAATTTGAAGGAAGGTCCGCTTTACCCACGAACAAGCTACCGTAAGCCCAACTCAGCATACAGGCAAAAATGAGAAACATTCCCAATAAGGCCCCTTCTTGTGTAATGATCTGTTTTTGGCTGACCAATAAGTAGATGCCGATAATGCCCAAAGCAACACCAACCAAGGACATTGGCTGAATTTTTTTACCCTGTAGGATGCGCATTAGGATTAAAACGACTAAAGGCTGCGCAGAAATTTCCAGAGCGGCAAACCCACTATCCACAAACTTTAAAGCCCAAACCACCACGCCATTTCCAAAGGTGAGAAACAGAAATCCCGCTATGGCGGTGTTTAAAAACTGTTTTCTGTTGATCCTTAGCGAAAGCCCTAGGATTTTGGCTATAATGAAGATTAAACCTCCGGCGATAACAAATCGCAAACCTGCCAACATAAAGGCGGGTAATTCGGTAACGGCAATTTTGTTTAATAGATAGGTAGAGCCCCAAATGACATATATGGCGAAGAAGGCCAGGACTATCAGACCTGTATTGCGTTTGATTACGGACATAAATCCATAATAAGGTAGAACAACTATTAAATTTTCTTAACACGAACGGCGTTCATGCCCTTCATGCCCTTTTCAAGCTCGTAAGAAACTTTATCGTTCTCAATGATTTCGTCGATTAAGCCACTAACATGAACAAAGTATTTTTCATTATTCTCGGAATCTATGATAAAACCGAAACCTTTAGAACTGTCAAAGAATGATACTTTTCCATTTCTTACAGGATCGAACTCCTCAACATCTCCCTCCTCTTTTTTGGGAATACCAAGGACGATATCCTCTGCCTCTATTTCAACCTTCATTGAAGGATCTGGTGGCGTATCCACTAGATTGCCATTGAAGTCTACATAGGCCAATGGAATACCGGACGTACCACTTTCCTTTGCTTCAGCCTTTCGGGCAAGCATTTTTTTTCTCTTGTCTTCGCGTTTCTTTTTACGCTTTTTTTCTTTTTCGGTTTTGTTAAATGTCTGTTGCGATTTTGCCATAGGTGCTATTAGGAAATTAATTTATTTTAATGGTCATTCTTTTTGGGTACAAACTAGCAATTAGTAAACAAAAGGTTTATACTTTTTACTGCCGGATAGATAATTTATTTGATACAATTTTATAAAATGTACCCATTATAACCTTTGCAAAGATAAGTTTTCAATTCTAATAATGTTATAATACAAGCATTTAATTCATCTTAACCCCCATTTTGAGTGTCAAAAAAGAAATTATTAAGTCTAGAAAACCACGTAAGTCACTATCCGTTAGCAACTGGAGAATACGGTATTT
>CAJQMW010000568.1 GCA_905479535.1 uncultured Maribacter sp.
AAAGAATTCTACTACATATACCTTTCCTAAGTAATCTTTATCAGAAATTAATAAACTGTCCTGATTTACAAGTTGAAAAGGAGGTACTTTTCGCTTTTTACCATTCAAAGTGATATAACTTAATTCCTTTGTCGTGGGCTCGACATTCATTCTATCATTCTCTACGACTGTGCCTGACTTTATACGGCCCACTATTCTTGGTATGACAATAATCCCGAAAATAAGGATAATCAAAGAAACCCAAATGTAGGTGTATTTTTTGTTCATTATTTTTCTCGGTTTGAATTGTTCTTCTTTAAAGCCAACCTGTATTCCGCCAAAATGATTTTTACATCATCTTCCATCTTATTGTTCAAATCGGCTACCGAGTTTGTATCAAAGCCAAATTTGGTGCCCTCGTCTTTGTCCTCCGTACGACCCCGCAAATTCCTTTCCTTATCTATAATAAAAACATAAGGCGTCCCAAGATTTTCATCCAACTGAATATCCGTTTTCAAGCTATTAAATAATTCCAGGATCTTATTAGGGCCCTCGAAGACAAACTTCCATTTTTCAATATCCGCAAGATTGGAAAGTTCTTTCTTTAAATCGGCAACTTTATCTTCCGTTCCAAGTGGCATTACCATAACGAATTGGAAGTCCTTGAACTCGTAGAAGCGCTTGTATATTTTCTGATTTAAGTTAAAGGCATTTCCCTTTTTTAATTCTACTTGATTTCCCAAAAACCCAAGAACGGTAATATTATCCGTAAACCTAACATTCGCATCACTAAAACGGACCTCGGAAATATTCTCTGTGAGTATCGGTAACTTACCAAAATTATTGACACCAGAGGCAAAGAAAAGATAGGCAACTATGGGAAGGACGAACAATACTACGAGAACAAAAGTCTTCTTCATTTGTAACTAATAAAACAGTCTGCTTTCAAAAAAATCAGTGGAAATTCATCCATTTCAAAAGCTTAAACCTTTACGTACAAAAATAAAAAAGACGGTCATTAAACCGTCTTTCCATTCTGTTAATTCTATCTTAGAAATTCCAACTCACAAAGCTGTCCTTATAGATATTATAAATATAATCGGCCTCTACTAGCAGGATGAAAACCAAATAGATCACCAAGAATATCGGTGTCCATACGATAGCCCTTCTCAACGAACTTTTCTCGTCCCTAAGGTGCATGAAATCCCAAGCAATATAATAGGCCTTCACTAAGGTTAGAATAATGAATATCCAGTTCAACAACTTCATACCTAAAAAAGAAGTTCCTGTTAGCGCCTCTGGCTTAAGTATACCAAAGACAACTTCTATCGCAGTCACCAAGGTAAGAAAAGCGAGAACGCCCCAAATTTTTTGGGTGTTGGACTTGAATTTCCACAACCCTCTAAAAATCTCTAATTTATGTTCGTGTGCCATATCTTTTTTAATAGCTCCCAACCAAGGCTGAAATTAATTTTTTTGAAATTATACCAAATAGAAAAATGTAAATACAAATACCCATACCAAATCCACAAAGTGCCAGTACAGACCTACTTTTTCCACCATCTCATAATGACCTCTTCTTTCGTATGTACCAATGACTACGTTAAAGAAGATAATGAGGTTAATTACTACTCCTGAGAAAACGTGGAAACCGTGGAAACCCGTAATAAAGAAAAAGAAATCCGCGAAGAGGCGGCTTCCATATTCATTACGAACAAGGTTAGCACCCTCTACCACTTGTGTGGCATCATTTAATTTTGCCAAGGATTCTTCTCTGGTAAGCAAGGTCTTTTCTCCTTCCCCATTAATAGTTTCCGTCCGAATTAGGATATTGGAATTAGCCTTAAAACCGGTTATGACCTCGTTCAGGGAATAGGATGGCAAAGACTTTTCCCCGTAAAACCAAACACCGTTTCTTTTCTCATGTTCTACTCGTTCATCAGGAATCGTTCTTGAAAAATCAGCCAGTGCCGCGCGCTCTCCGGTATCGGCATTTACAAACTGTAAAATCCTCCCGCCATTGGTCTCTACCGCACCATAATCACCCTTAATGAACGTTGCCCATTCCCAGGCTTGTGAACCAACGAAGATGGCACCACCGATTACGGTAGCGAACATGTACCAGATGACAGCATTTTTCTTCATTTTATGTCCGGCATCCACGGCCAACACCATAGTTACTGAAGACATAATCAAAATAAAAGTCATAAAGGCCACGTAAATCATGGGGTAATTCCCATGAAAAAAAGGAACGTGGGTAAAAACCTCATCCGCAATCGGCCATGTCTCAATAAATTTAAACCTAGAGAAACCGTACGAAGCCAAAAAACCGGAGAAAGTCAAGGCATCCGAAACTAGGAAAAACCACATCATTAATTTACCGTAGCTTGCCCCTAAAGGTCTATTGCCGCCACCCCAAACGTTCTCTTCTGCTTCCGCTGATACCGTAGAATCCATACTTTAATTTATCGTTTTAATAAAACTTTAGCAAATTTACATTTTTTTCAACTATATAAAAGCTGATTTACTTGTAAAACAAAATTTTTGAAAATATTATTTTACGAACGTCATAAATAATATTAAATACACCCATAATAAATCCAAAAAATGCCAAAAAGTAGCCCCCAAAGACAATCCAAGATATTCCGTTGGCGAGTATTTTCCTTTATATTGATTAAACAGCACTACCAATAACGAAATAATCCCCGCAACCACGTGCACTATATGCACCATCGCTATCAAAAATACATAGGACATTTTAATACTACTGGTTGGCCCTGTAAAGTAATAACCTTGGGCCACCATCTCTGAGAATCCACTG
>CAJQMW010000569.1 GCA_905479535.1 uncultured Maribacter sp.
GAGGAGGAAATATTTTCACAAGAAGCTATCAACTATTGGCAAGATGTGGACTTGTATATTGGCGGTAGCGAGCACGCTACGGGACATTTATTGTACAGTCGCTTTTGGCAGAAGTTTATGTTTGATATAGGTTTGGTCCCCAAAGATGAGTTTGCCAAAAAACTGATCAATCAAGGGATGATTACTGGTACTAGTGCATTTGTTTATGGTTACTGGATTTCATTTGGACATTATAATTCACCAAAAGATTTGGAGAATGATAATGAGTTAATAGCTCAGCCAAATATTCATCCTTTCTTGTTGATAGTGTCAAAAGAGAAGTTCTCTGAAGTACAAGCTTCTCAAAATTTTATTGAAATAGAAAGTTGGGTAGAAAATAAATTTCCAGATTATAAAAATATTAGACATATAGATAAATCGATTTCACAAAATACATTTGATATAACACCAATACGTCAACATGTTGATGTCTCATTGGTGGATTCATCTGATGTGTTAAATATTCAAGAATTTTTGAACTGGAGAGAGGAATTTAGCAATTCTTTGTTTTTAAAAGAAGAAAAATACATAGTTGGCCGCGAAGTCGAAAAAATGTCCAAGTCCAAATACAATGTGGTCAACCCAGATGATATTGTAGACGAGTATGGTGCGGACAGTCTTCGCCTCTATGAAATGTTCTTGGGGCCTTTGGAGCAATCCAAACCTTGGAATACGGCTGGTATAACTGGAACCCATGGTTTTTTAAAGAAACTGTGGAAGCTTTATCATTCCGGTCCTAACGGAAGCTTTAAAGTTGATGATTCCCCCCTTGAGGGGGGCTCGGGGGGTGTTGGTCATGAGTCTTCAGCCGAGAGTTTGAAGACATTGCACAAAACCATCAAAAAAGTGCAGGAAGATATAGAAAACTTTAGTTTTAATACCTCCGTGGCTACTTTTATGATTTGTGTAAATGAACTTACATCCCAGAAATGTAAAAGTCGCGCTATTTTAGAACCACTTGCTATTTTGGTATCGCCCTATGCGCCCCATATTGCCGAGGAACTTTGGGAGAAATTAGATCATAAAGAATCAATCTCAACGGCACCCTTTCCAAAATTCGAAGAAAAATATGTGGTAGAAAGCAACAAGGAGTATCCTATTTCCTTTAACGGAAAAATGAAGTTTACAATAGAAATGCCCTTGGATTTTAGTAAAGAAGAAATAGAAGCCACGGTAATGTCACATGAAAAGACCCAACAACAGTTACAGGGCAGAACGCCTAAAAAAGTAATTGTTGTACCTGGTAAAATCGTGAACATAGTAGGTTAATGTAATTGCGAGGAGCTTAGCAACGAAGCAATCCGTTTGATTCTGTTTTAAAAGCTAATTGGATGATTGCTCTATTATCTGGGATTCAATTATAAACGTATATGGATTACATTGAAATACTTGGCCTTGTGGCCGCCATACTTACTACCGCGGCTTACGTTCCCCAAGTTTACAAAACCTGGAAAGTGAAATCTACCAAGGATATCTCCCTCTTTATGTATCTGGTGCTTCTAACAGGGGTACTGCTCTGGTTGGTCTATGGTTTTTACATTGATAGCCTACCTATTATTTTGGCAAATTGTATCACTGCCTTTTTAGTATTATTTGTGTTAATAATGAAATTAAAATATAAATAATTAGTATCTACCCCTAAAATTTTAGGGGGTCATTATTAATAAATAGTATTTTTTAAACGTCAACCCCTACCTTTTATCGAATATTTGTTTGATATGTGTTTAATTTATCACAACTTCGTGACTTAATTTAAAACTATATAACAATGATCGTTGGTATTCCTAAGGAAATTAAGAACAACGAAAGCCGGGTAGGGATGACACCTGCCGGGGTTTTTGAATTGGTTAAGAACAATCACACCGTTTATGTGCAATCTCAGGCAGGGGACGGAAGTGGTTTTTTCAATAAGGATTATCAACAGGCGGGTGCCGTGATTCTGGACACTATCGGACAGGTATATGCCTTGTCAGAAATGATTGTAAAGGTGAAGGAGCCCATTGCCGAGGAATATGAATTGATTCAAGAGGGGCAAATTCTGTTCACCTATTTCCATTTTGCATCAAGCGAAGAACTTACCAAGGCGATGATTAAACAAAAGGCCATTTGTATAGCCTATGAAACCGTTGAGGATGAAGAAGGGACTTTACCCTTGTTAACGCCTATGTCCGAAGTAGCCGGTAGAATGGCCATACAACAAGGCGCAAAATACTTGGAGAAACCCGTGAAGGGTCGTGGTGTGCTACTAGGCGGTGTACCAGGTGTAGCACCTGGAAAGGTTTTGGTGTTGGGCGCAGGAGTCGTTGGTATCCAAGCTGCTAAAATGGCAGCCGGATTAGGAGCGCATGTTACAATTTTAGATATCAATATGAAGCGCTTACGCTATGTAAACGATGTAATGCCACCGCATGTGGTAACGGAGTTTTCGAATGAATTCAATATTAGAAAACATATCAAAAACCACGATTTAATCATCGGTGGAGTGTTATTAAAAGGAGCCAAGGCCCCAAATTTGATTACGAGGGATATGCTGAAGGAAATGCGTCCAGGAACGGTGATTGTGGATGTAGCTGTGGATCAAGGTGGTTGTGTTGAAACCACAAGGCCAACGACCCATGAAGACCCGATTTACATTATAGATGATGTCGTGCACTATTCCGTGGCGAATATGCCGGGAGCTGTACCCTATACTTCCACTATGGCACTGACGAACGTTACTTTACCATTTGTACTAAAATTAGCCAACCTTGGATGGGAAACTGCCTGTAATAAGGATGCTAATTTGCACAAAGGATTGAACATTGTGGAAGGAAAAGTGGTCTATGATGAAATCATAGAAGCTTTCGGCTGGGAAGAAGTACTAGCCTAGCGTACATTTTGTCAGTAAAGATACACCTCCGGCAGACCCTTAAGCTCAATTTTAGGGTTTGGCGGGGTTTTTGCTTTTTAGTTAGTAATACTCAAACAAATTGTTTAGTATCTTTAATTCTATAAAAATTGAAAAGTTATGATGGGATATTATATACTGATAGGTGCAATAGCATTGGTCAGTTGGTTAGTTAGTAGTCGCTTAAAAAGTAAGTTCAAGCACTATTCAAAAGTACATCTGCAAAACGGGATGAGTGGAGCGGAAATTGCGGAGAAAATGTTAGTGGATCACGGAATACGGGATGTTAAAGT
>CAJQMW010000570.1 GCA_905479535.1 uncultured Maribacter sp.
GTTTTCGAACCCACAAGGGCTTAAGAAAACGTTGTTCGTGGTCGGGGGATTTTTATTGGTAGTAGTTATTTCTTACGTCTTAGCTAGTGGAACCGATGTTGATCCTGAGTACATGGCAATGTCAGATGAGAGTACGGTAAAGAAAATAGGGATGGGATTAAATGTTTTCTTCATCCTTACCATAATTGCGGTTTTGTCATTGATAATACCAGGAATAAAAAATATGTTTAGTAAATAAAATAATGAAAAATTATGGCTAGAAGAGCAGGAGCACCAGAAGTAAGCGCTGGTTCCATGGCGGATATAGCTTTCCTACTGTTAATCTTTTTCTTGGTAACGACTACCATTGAAACTGATGCGGGGTTGGATCGTATGTTGCCGCCCATTGAACCGCCCGATACAGATGTAGTTATTAAGCAGAAGAATATTTTTCAGGTCAATATCAACCAGAACGGGCAATTATTGGCAGATGACGAATTGATAGAACTTAAGGATCTTAGGGAAAAGGCTAAAGCTTTTCTTGATAATGGTGGAGCACCTTCCGGTAGTCCAGACTATTGCAGCTATTGTAAGGGAAAACGAGATGCTTCTTCATCCGATAATCCTTCTAAAGCCATCATTTCACTTAAGAACGATCGTGAGACTAAATATAGCACCTACATTACAGTACAGAATGAATTGGTAGGGGCCTACAACGATCTTAGGAACAGAGAGGCACAACGTTTGTACAATACAAATTTTGTGGAAATGGAAGCTAGATATTTAGATCCGGAGACCTCTGACGAAGTAAAAGATGAGTTGAAGGAAAAGGTGAAGCGTATCCAAGATTTGTTCCCCCAGAAACTTTCGGAAGCTGAAACATCATCTAATTAACAAATCATAAATAGAACAATATGTCAAAATTTGCAAAGAAGAAAGATGGGGAGGTGCCAGCGGTGTCAACGGCTTCGCTTCCAGACATTGTATTTATGCTCTTGTTTTTCTTTATGACCGTTACGGTGATGAAGGACAGTTCCTTAAAGGTAGAGAACGTACTTCCCAATGCTAGTGAAGTAAAAAAGCTGGAGAAGAAGGATCGTGTCATCTATATTTATGTAGGAGCGCCTACAAGAGAATATCAAAAGGTATTCGGTACCGAGCCTAAGATTCAGTTAAACGACAAATTCGCTAGTCCTTCAGAGGTTGGAGACTATATTCTGATGGAAAGGGCTAAGAAGCCTCAGGAACTTCAAAATGTTTTAACCACTGCATTAAAAGTGGATAAAAATGCGAACATGGGTCTTATTTCGGACATTAAGCAGGAATTGAGAAAGGTAAATGCCCTAAAGGTGAACTATACTACCTATGAAGGAGACGCCTTCAGAAATTTACAATAGTTAAGTAATTTATTCAAACTTACTAGAACGCTTCAAATTTATTTGGAGCGTTTTTTATTTGATTAACTTTATGTTCATGAAAAATTTCTTCGTCTGCTTAGCTTTGATTTGTTCTAGTTTGGGCGTGGGACAAACGCTATCTGATGATGGTGCTTCTCGCGAGCGCTATTTGGAGGACCAGTTTTATCTTGGGGTAACCTATAACTTTATTCTTAACAAACCCGAGGGCTTAAAACAACGAAATTTATCTTATGGGCTCAATGCTGGTTTCATTAGGGATATTCCCCTAAATGAATCTGGTACCAAGGCCTTGGGAATTGGTTTGGGTCTTGCCCTTAATACGTATTATTCAAATCTGGTCGTTGCTGAAGCCGATGGGAAATTCTCATATGAACTAGTTGATAACGACCCGGAATTCAGGAGAAGTAAATTGGAGACGCATGCCGTAGAGTTTCCGCTTGAGTTTCGATGGCGTAATTCTACTCCAGAGGAATATCGGTTTTGGAGGGTCTATGCAGGCATAAAGGCGGCATACGTAATCGGTGCCCGTTCAAAGCTGGTTACCGATAATCTAAAGGATAGTTTCTTTAATACGGATGTAAATGATATTCAATATGGTTTAACCGTTAATCTGGGATATAATACCTTCAATATTCATGCGTATTACGCCCTTAGCGACCTTTTTAAAAGCTCTGAAACGGTAAATGGGGAGGCTATTGGTTTTAGACCTCTACGAATAGGTATTATTTTTTACATCTTATAGCCAGAATTTAACGGTCAATAATTGGCATAACAATCCAATGAAAAGACCAACGACCAATTCTGATTTTGAATGTGCCTTTAAATAAATTCTTGAGGTTGCCACTAGCCCTAAAATCAAAGTGCATACGCTTATTGCGATAATTATGTTGATTTCAAAATGAATGCTCAACGCAATCAGATACATTAGAATAGCTCCCATACCTGCTAGATGCATACTTACTTTTAAATTGAAAAAAAGTAGTAAAAGACAGGCAAAAGCCGCTCCCAAAAGACCCACAAAGAAAAAGTAAAGTTCAACGATGTAATTGTTGGGAATTACTTTATACAATATCATGAACAATAAAATAATATGTATGTAAAGGGGGTATTTCCTTTCGGTAGGGGAAGGCATATGAATTGTACTGACCATTCCAAGATTTTTGAGTATTAAATAGCTTACGATAGGAATAATTACGGTTAAGATGAATATGGGTAAAATATTACCGCTCTGTATTTCCAATGGACTGTATTTTGGGGTAATTAAAAAGTAAGCAATCGTTCCACCTATGGGAACAAAGAGCGGATGGAAGAGGTAAGAAATAAAGCTAAAGAAAAACCGCATCATATTTGTTTTCGTAGCCTCGCCACAGGAATTCCCAATTGCTCCCTATACTTTGCAACGGTGCGCCTAGCAATTGGGTACCCCTTGTCTTTAAGTATAGATGCAAGTTTGTCATCGGTAAGCGGTTTCCTTTTTGCTTCCTCTTTTATGACGGTCTCCAATATTTTTTTAATTTCCTTCGTGGAAACATCTTCTCCTTGCTCATTTTTCATGGACTCGGAAAAATGTTCCTTTATCAATTTTGTGCCGTAGGGAGTATCTACATATTTGCTGTTGGCCACCCTTGAAACGGTGGAAACATCCATATCTATTTCATCGGCAATGTCCTTTAAAATCATTGGGCGAAGGTTGCGTTCATCGCCAGAAAGAAAGTATTGCTTTTGGTAGTTCATGATGGCATTCATGGTAATGAACAACGTCTGCTGTCTTTGCCGAATAGCATCTATGAACCACTTGGCCGCGTCCAATTTCTGCTTTATAAACAATACTGTATCTTTTTGAGCCTTGGATTTCTCCTTGGATGCCTTATAGCCTTTGAGCATATTGCTATATTCGCGTGATACATGTAGCTCAGGAGCATTTCTCCCATTAAGGGTGAGCTCCAATTCTCCCTCGACAATTCTAATGGAAAAATCGGGAACTACATGTTCGATGATTCTATTGTTACCAGCATAGGAACCGCCCGGCTTAGGATTCAACTTCTCTATTTCCGCAATGGCTGCTTTGAGTTCCTCCTCCGTTATATTGTGTTTTTGTAAGAGCTTCCGGTAGTGTTTTTTGGTAAATTGTTCAAAAGATTTTTTCAATATCGCAATGGCCAACTCTATGCTGGGAGTCATTTCCTTACGTTCCAATTGTATAATCAAACATTCTTCCAGAGACCTTGCTGCAACTCCAGGAGGGTCTAATTCTTGGACTATAGAGAGTACGCGTTGAATGGTCTTTTCGTCCGTATAAACGTTTTGGGTAAAAGCCAAATCATCAAGAATATCTGAAATAGGCCTTCTTATATAACCACTTTCATCTACACTGCCCACTAGAAATTCAGCGATTGCCCATTCTTCATCGCTTAAATAAACCGTGTTTAATTGATTAAGTAAGTATTGATTGAAAGAAATCCCGGCAGCATAAGGCACACTTTTGTCTTCGTCCTCAGAACTATAGTTATTGGCATGTGTACGGTAATCGGGGATTTCATCATCACTCAGGTAATCATCAATATTAATATCCTCGGCAGTAATGGTTTCGCTGTCCGATTCCCCCTCATAAACCTCATCATACTCATCATTTGAATTTTCCAGCTCCTCTTTCCCACTTTCGAGAGCAGGATTTTCTTCCAACTCTTGTTTTAAACGCTGCTCAAATGCCTGGGTAGGCAATTGTATCAGCTTCATCAACTGGATCTGTTGCGGAGATAGTTTCTGCGATAATTTAAATTGTAAGTGTTGTTTAAGCATTTGTTGTTACTCGATAGTCAAGATTTGTAGGCCTCGACGCCTTGTGTCGAAATCTAAGGTTGAATTTTTTTCAATGTCTCTAGGGGTTCGTCCCTATATAGTTTGCAACTGGATATAAAAGTAACGAAATACCCTTAGAATTCAGCATTTTGTGGAGTCCTTGGAAATGGGATTACGTCCCTGATATTTCCCATGCCCGTAGCAAAGAGCACAAGTCTTTCAAAACCGAGTCCAAAACCACTATGTGCGGCCGTCCCAAATTTTCTTAGGTCAAGATACCACCACAACTCTTCCTCTGGTATATTCAGGGCATCCATTTTTTCTTTTAACACATCTAAGCGTTCTTCTCTTTGAGATCCTCCTACTATCTCCCCTATCCCTGGAAAAAGGATGTCCATGGCTCTAACCGTCTTGCCGTCCTCGTTCAACCTCATATAGAATGCTTTGATTTTGGCAGGATAGTCGAATAGGATTACCGGACACTTAAAATGTTTTTCAACTAAAAAACGTTCATGTTCACTCTGCAAATCCGCGCCCCATTCGTCAATAGGATATTGGAATTTCTTCTTTTTATTGGGTTTGCTATTCCTCAGAATATCTATGGCCTCCGTATAGGTAACCCGTTTAAAGCTATTATCGGTGATGAACCTCAGTTTTTCTATAAGCGCCATCTCACTACGTTCGGCCTGTGGCTTCATTTTTTCTTCGTCTAGCAGTCTTTTCTCTAAAAATTCAAGGTCATCGCCACAGTTTTTCAACACATAGCTTATGACGCTTTTAATAAAGTCTTCGGCCAGATCCATATTAGCATCGAGGTCAAAGAAGGCCATCTCCGGCTCGATCATCCAAAATTCTGCTAAATGCCTACTTGTATTGGAATTTTCCGCCCTAAACGTAGGTCCAAACGTATATACCTTGCCCAATCCCATGGCATAGGCCTCTGCCTCTAGCTGTCCGGAAACGGTCAAATTGGTTTCCTTGCCAAAAAAGTCTTCTTTATAATCTACTTCGCCATCATCCGTTAGGGGTGGGTTTTTGTCGTCCAGTGTCGTAACCCTGAACATTTCTCCCGCACCTTCCGCATCGGAACCTGTAATTATAGGAGCATGAAAGTAGTAGAACCCGTTCTCCCTAAAGTAATTGTGAATGGCAAAAGAGAGTGCCGAACGAACGCGCATGACCGCGGAAAAAGTGTTGGTACGTACACGCAAATGGGCTTTTTCCCTTAAAAACTCCAGCGAATGCTTTTTAGGCTGAATAGGATACTCTTCAGGGTCCGCCGTGCCATGGACAAATATATCGTTGATCTGAATTTCAACGGATTGACCACGGCCCTGGCTTTCCACCAAGGTGCCGGTAATTTTTAAGGCGGCACCGGTATTAATTTTCTTCAGTAAATTCTCATCAAAGTTTTCAAATTCTACGACACATTGGATGTTGTTGATTGTAGAACCATCGTTCAACGCAATAAATCTATTGCTTCTAAAGGTCCTTACCCATCCGTTTATGGTTACTTCTTGTAATAATCCTTCTCCTGAAAGTAGTTCTTTTATGGTCGCTGAACGCATTATAAATAGAATTGAAAATTAAATGCCAAAGATAGCTTTTTGATAAAAAAGAATGTGGGAATACCGTTGCTAAATAGGGACAAAAGTTTCGGTCAAACTCTAATCATTGTCTTCTTCCTTGGGAAGGATGTCAATTTGAGGTTTTTTAAGTGTTTCCTTATTCGCGATACTTCGTTCTAACGAAATCAATAAAGAAGGTAAAAGAATAAGGTTGGCCAACATCGCGAATAGTAATGTGGCAGAGACAAGAGCACCTAAGGCAACCGTTCCACCAAAATTAGAAATGACAAAGACCGAAAATCCAAAAAACAACACTATTGAGGTATAGAACATACTAACCCCGGTTTCTCGAAGTGCTGCATAGACCGATTTTTCTATCTTCCATTTACTGGCTGTAAGTTCCTGCCTATATTTTGCGAGAAAGTGAATGGTGTCATCGACGGATATACCAAAGGCAATACTAAAGACTAGAATAGTAGATGGTTTAATAGGTACACCAACAAAGCCCATGATGCCCGCAGTAACTATCAAGGGAAGAAGGTTCGGAATCAATGAAATGATAATCATACGGAACGAACGGAACAAATAGGCCATAAAAAGTGCAATGAGCCCGATGGCCAGCGCCAGTGATAGGATTAGGTTTTTGACGAGGTACTTGGTCCCCTTTAAAAATAACAACGCACTTCCTGTCATGTAAACGGTATAGCGTTCCTCAGGGAAAATTTTTGCTATATTTTCCAAGAGACGCGCTTCAATCTGTTCCATCCGGTCTGTTTTCACATCCCGCATAAATGTTGTTATGCGCGCCACCTGCCCAGTGCTATCCACAAAACTTTCTAGAAGATTACCATTGTCCGATGATTTTCTGGCAACGTCCATAATAAAATTGTTCTCTTGGCTGGTAGGGAGCTGGTAATATTTAGGCAACCCGTTATAGAATGCTTGTTTGGAGTATTTGACCAAGTTAACCACGGAAACAGGTTTCGAAAGCTCGGGAATCTCATCGATAACCTCACCCAGACGGGCCATCCTTTTTAAAGTAGCCGGTTTTAGAACACCTTTTGGGCTTTTTGTGTCGACCACAATTTCCACGGGCATTATTCCGTCAAATTCTTTTTCAAAAAATCGGATGTCTTTAAAGAACTCGGCATTCTTTGGCATATCCTCTATAGGACTTCCTGATATATTTATAGTATAAATGCCAATAATACTTATCACCAAAAGGGCTATGGAGACAATGTATACCGTAATTCGTTTTCCGCGTACAATCCGCTCCATCCAGTTAACAAAGGCATCAATCCATCTTTTGTTCAGATGTTTAAGATGTCGCGTTTTTGGAAGGGAAAGAAAACTGTAAACAATGGGGATGATTAAAAGGGAAAGTATGAAAATCCCAATAATGTTGATAGAGGCAACAATACCGAACTCTTTTAGCAATTTGCTGTCGGTAATGATGAAAGTAGCAAAACCCGAGGCCGTGGTCATGTTCGTCATCAAGGTTGCGTTACCAATTTTAGAGATGACCCGTTGTAATGACAGGGCTTGATTACCATGTTTTTTTACCTCTTGTTGGTATTTGTTGATTAGAAAAATACAGTTGGGAATTCCTATGACGATGATAAGCGGTGGAATTAACGCCGTAAGTACCGTGATTTCATATTGAAGTAATCCCAAAATACCAAAGGCCCACATCACTCCAATAATTACGACGCACATCGAAATGAAAGTTGCTCTCACGCTCCTAAAGAAGAAAAAGAAAATGAGTGAGGTTACCCCTAATGCGGCTAAAATAAACTTTCCTATTTCATCAATAATGTTTTGGGAATTCATGGTACGGACATAGGGCATACCGGAAATATGAACGTCTAGACCGGTTTCTTCCTCGAAATTCTCGACCAGACGAATCATATCCTTTAGAATAAAGTCTTTTCGAACACTGGTGTTAACGATATCTTTATCTAGGTATAATATGGTTCTCAGGGTGCCACTTTCCTTATTAAAAATAAGGTTGTCGTAAAAGGGCATGTCGTTGAACAAATGTCTTTTAATGCTATCTATTTCCTTAGCGGTTTCTGGCTCTTTTTGAATAAGTGGTGTTAGTACAAATTCCTGTTTCTCATTATCCTTTTTTAATTCCTGTAGATTTTCTGTAGAAAGGACAAAATCAACTTCCGGGAAAGCGCCCAGTTGTTTGCTGAACTTGTTCCAACGATTAAAATTAGCAG
>CAJQMW010000571.1 GCA_905479535.1 uncultured Maribacter sp.
CACACAGTGATTAACAAGGATAGTTTTTAGGAAGTCATTGATGAGTTGAAACTGGCAGGTGCCGAAGGTATTTTGGTATGTCCAATCGAAAAAATGGTATTATAGGCCCCACCTGACCTCCCCAAAGGGGAGGGATTAAAATTGGAACTAATGAAAAGTATTAAAACAACAAACGGAATAACTTCTTCTTCGGGATCTGGAGGTCTTAATAAAATATACAATCCGAAAAAAGAAGACTGGCCCAATGTTTTGCAGCGACCTACACAGACTTTTTCAGCTATTGAGCAAACAGTAAACGCTATTTTCAAAGAAGTAAAACAACATGGCGATAAAACCTTAAAGGAATATACCATGAAATTTGATGGTGTCCCCTTAGAAGACTTTGTTGTTTCTAAGGAAGAAATTAAGGAAGCTCATGACGTTGTCAAACCAGAATTAAAGAATGCCATTCAACTCGCAAAAGGAAATATTGAAAAATTCCATAAAGCCCAAATTACCAATAGGATAGAAGTGGAGACGATGAAAGGAGTACTTTGTTGGCAGGAGAAACGGCCCATACAGAAGGTAGGGTTGTACATTCCAGGAGGAACGGCACCATTGTTCTCAACCATTTTAATGCTTGCCATTCCAGCACAAATTGCTGGTTGTAAAAAGATTGTTCTTTGCACTCCGCCCAATAGTAAAGGTAAGATTGATCCAACAATTTTGTATACGGCATCCTTATGTGGTGTTACCGATATTTTTAAAGTAGGGGGAATACAGGCCATTGCAGGAATGACTTTTGGTACCGAGACCGTGCCCGCAGTTTATAAAATATTTGGACCGGGCAATCAGTATGTCACGGTTGCGAAGCAGGTTGCAACAAAATTTGGGGTAGCCATAGATATGCCAGCAGGCCCCAGTGAATTATTAGTAGTGGCAGATGATTCGGCCAATCCTGCTTTTGTAGCTTCTGATCTATTGAGCCAAGCTGAGCATGGTGTTGACAGTCAGGTGATATTGGTATCGACCTCAAGAAAACTGATTGATTTCGTTGAAAAAGAAATTGAACTACAACTCCAAGATTTACCTCGAAAGGCCATTGCCGAAAAGGCCATTGCCAATAGTAAATTAATTTTTGTGGATAATGACCAGACCGCAATAGAGATAATTAATGAATATGGTCCGGAACACTATATCGTATGTGTCGAAAACGAGGCGTTTTATATAGAGAATACCATTAATGCGGGCTCCGTCTTTATTGGGAATTTCACCCCGGAAAGTGCTGGGGACTATGCTTCGGGCACTAATCATACCTTGCCAACGAACGGTTATGCCAAACAGTATAGCGGTGTGAATTTAGATAGCTTTATGAAGAGTATGACCTTTCAAAAAATCAATAAGGAAGGAATGCGTAATATTGGTCCGGCCATTGAATTTATGGCAGAGGCAGAGGGACTACAAGCCCACAAAAATGCGGTTACCTTAAGACTGAACAGTTTAAAATGAACTTCAATTTAGAACATATAACCAGGGAAAATGTAAAGGGACTAAATCCCTATTCCTCTGCACGGGACGAATACATCTCGGATGGCTCTGAAATGGTATTCCTGGATGCGAACGAGAATCCATTTGACAGTGGGGTGAATAGATATCCGGATCCACAGCAGCGCAATTTAAAGGCTGTTCTGGCTTCAATGAAAGCTGTAAATATCAATCAGATTTTGTTGGGAAACGGTAGTGATGAAGTGTTGGACTTATTATTCAGGGCTTTTTGCGAACCTAATTTAGACAACGTTATAACGCTACCACCTACCTACGGCATGTACAAAGTGCTCGCTGGCATCAACAATATTGAAAATAAGGAAGTTTTACTACTAGATGATTTTCAACCAGACTTAAACGCGGTAAAAAATGCAATTGATGACCATACAAAAATCATCTTTATTTGTTCCCCGAATAATCCCTCCGGAAACAGTATCTCTTCAGAGGTAATCGGAGCGCTATTGGATAGTTTTAAAGGACTCATTGTTATAGACGAGGCTTACATCGATTTTTCTTCCAACCAAAGTTGGCTTGCAAAGCTCGATGAGTACCCAAATTTAGTGGTCACACAAACCTTGTCGAAGGCATATGGGATGGCTGGAATACGTCTTGGAATTTGTTATGCATCGGAGGAAATTATAACTATTTTGAACAAAATTAAACCTCCCTATAACGTCAACGAACTTACGCAACAAAGAGCTTTGGAACGTTTGTCAAAAACTACGGAGGTAGAACTAGAAATCACCAATATTCTTGATGAACGGGGTAAACTGATTGAGGAATTAGAGGAGCTTAATTTTATATCTAAAATCTACCAAACAGAAGCAAATTTTGTATTGGTAAAAGTGGATGACGCTACTAAGCGCTATGGCGAATTATTGGAAAAAGGAATCGTTGTTAGAAATCGCACCTCACAACCATTATGTGAAAATACACTCCGATTCACGGTAGGAACGATAGAAGAAAATAAAAAGTTAATTGCAGTTTTAAAATC
>CAJQMW010000572.1 GCA_905479535.1 uncultured Maribacter sp.
AAAAGATTGTTTGATTATGGAACAAAATACCATTCGATTCTCCAGAAAGGATTCTGCCAAATTTTTTAGAACCTTAAACGGTAGAGTAAACGACTACTTTAAAAAAAATAAACTCAAGAAAACGGGAAACTGGAGACTTCATGTAAAGACATTGGTTATGTTCACTTTATTTTTAGCTCCTTACTTTCTGATTCTTACGTTAGGGCTTCCAAATTGGGCAAATCTCTTGCTGACCATCGTTATGGGTGTGGGAATGGCTGGAGTTGGCATGAACGTAATGCACGATGGCAACCACGGCGCTTACTCCAACAAGAAATGGGTGAACAAGCTCATGGGAAGTAGCATCTACATCCTAGCTGGAAATGTGTATAACTGGCAGGTACAGCATAATGTTTTGCACCACACCTATACCAATATTCACGAACATGACGAAGATATGGAGGCAGGGCGTATTTTACGCTTTTCCAAACATGCAGAATGGAAGAAGTACCATAAATTCCAACACTTTTATTCCGTATTTCTTTATGGCCTACTAACTTTCAACTGGGCCATCACTACAGATTTTCAACAAATGTACCGCTATATGAAACGTAAGCTTTCTTATGGAAAATTGCCTAGTGCCGCTGTCAATTGGAGTACTTTATTAGTTACCAAGGCGCTTTATGTGACTATATGGATAGTTTTGCCCATGCTTGTATTGGATATCGCTTGGTGGAAAATCTTAATAGGCTTTTTTGTGATGCACTATGTCGCAGGTGTCATTTTAAGTGTTGTATTCCAATTGGCCCATATTGTTGATGAAGCGGATACGCCCTTACCGGATAACAGTGGAACTATGAAAAATACCTGGGCCATACACCAACTCTTTACCACGGTGAATTTTGGCACGAAGAATAAGATTGTCAACTGGTTTACCGGGGGTTTGAACCACCAAGTGGAACATCATATTTTTCCAAATATTAGCCACGTACATTACACAAAAATTTCCAAAATCGTGAAACAAACGGCAACTGAATTTAATTTGCCGTACAATGAATATAAAACTACTAGAAAAGCTATAATTTCACATTTTAAACATTTAAAGGAATTAGGCAAACAACCGTCCTTGCAGTACTAGCAAACCACCTCGGAGCAAGCCTATGAGACATTGAAAGCAAATTTATCTTTGATTTCGACGCAAGCGACGGGGCTTTTAAATATTGATTATCGAGTAATTTTATATCACTTATGAATAACCAACTTTCGGATAGGATTAATAGCGTAACTCCTTCCGCTACTTTAGAAATGGCCGCCAAAGCCCGTGAACTAAGAGCTTCTGGAAAAGATATTATTGGTTTAAGTCTTGGCGAACCCGATTTTGACATTCCGGATTACATAAAAGAAGCTGCCATACAAGCGGTAAACGACGGCTACAATTCATATACTCCCGTGGATGGTTACGTTGATTTGAAAAATGCGATTATCGCCAAATTCAAACGTGATAACGGTTTAACATATGAGGCTTCACAAATTGTGGTATCTACAGGTGCCAAACAATCGCTTTACAACGTTGCTCAAGTAGTTTTGAACAAGGGAGACGAGGTTATACTTCCCTGCCCCTATTGGGTGAGTTATTCAGATATTGTAAAGCTTGCAGACGGTGTTCCCGTAGAAGTTCCCACTACGTTGGAAAATGACTTTAAAATGACCGCTGACCAGTTGGAAGCCGCAATTACCCCAAAAACGAAGATGTTGTGGTATAGCTCTCCCTGTAACCCCAGTGGTTCCATATATAGTAAAGAAGAACTACGTTCCTTAGCGGATGTTTTGCAAAAACACCCTCAAATTATCGTGGTTAGTGATGAAATTTATGAACACATCAATTATGGAGTGACGGCTCATGCCGCTATGGCCGAGTTTGAAGATATGTACGACCGCACGGTAACGGTTAATGGAGTAGCAAAAGCTTTTGCAATGACCGGATGGCGTATTGGTTACATCGGTGCTCCGGCATACATTGCCAGGGCTTGTAATAAGCTACAAGGTCAGGTCACGAGTGGTGCCAATTGCATAGCGCAACGTGCCGTAATTACCGCTTTGGAGGAATCTCCTGAACGTATTAAATATATGGTCGATGAGTTCAAAGAGCGAAGAAAACTAATTTTGGACCTTTTGAAGGATGTTGATGGATTCAAATGTAACGAACCTGAAGGAGCTTTCTACGTTTATCCGGATATTACGGCATATTTTGGTAAAACTTTAAAGGGTACCAAAATAAACGGCGCTTCAGATTTCGCCATGTACCTATTGGAACATGCCAATGTAGCAACCGTTACAGGCGATGCTTTCGGAAACGGAAATTGCATACGTATTTCCTATGCAGCTTCTGAAAAAGAAATTAGAGCGGCTATTTCGAGGATTAAAGAAGTGGTTTCTTAAATCTATATTTTTTGTAAAAACATATAAAGTCCCAAAGGTTTATAAATCTTTGGATTTTTTTAAGTCCGTTTCCAGAAATAGGGTGTCAACAAAATAAGTACGGTAAAGAGTTCCAACCTTCCGGCCAACATTAAAAGGCCACACCACCATTTCGCCAAAACGGGGAGTCCGTTAAAGTTACTTACCGGATTAAGACTGCCCAGTGCCGGACCTACATTACCCAACGAGGAAGCTGCGCCCCCAATAGCAGATTCAAAATCCAATCCCAAGAATCCAAGTACAAGCGCTCCAATGATGAACAATAGCATATAAAGCACAAAAAATCCAATGATATTATAGATGATGTTTCCCTTTACGGTCTTATTGTTGTACCGTACAGGAATTATGGCATTGGTATGTAAAGTCCGTTTAAATTCCAATACCCCATTCTTTATAATCAATAGATGCCTCATCACTTTTATTCCACCGGCAGTGGAACCGGCGGAGCCCCCTAGAAAAAATAGTCCAAAGAAAAATATGGTCAAGAAAGGAGTCCATGCCGTAAAATCAGCACTTACAAAACCTGTGGTAGTCACAATGGCAACTACCTGAAAAAGTCCATGTCTAAAAGAGCTTTCCAACTTTCCTAAAACCATGGGATAGCCTGGAGTGAGATCGGTAATATGCGCTTGAAAATAAACGACCAATACGACTAAAACGGTAGCAGAAAAAAGAAACAAAGCATAGAACTTAAACTCCTCGTCCTTTAAGACTTTCTGCACCTTGCCCTTAAAGGCAAAATAGCTCATTACAAAGTTGGTCCCCGCCAAGAACATGAAGATGATAACTATATATTGAATCAAAGGCTGATCGTTCCAATAGGCTAAACTGGCATTTTTTGTAGAAAACCCACCAGTGGAAAGTGTGGACAACGCATGGTTGGCAGCATCAAAAAATGACATCCCGGCCAACTTCAATAGAAGAGTTTCTGTAACTGTGTATCCAAAATAAATGAGCCATAATCGTTTTGCGGTATCCGTGATTCGCGGGTGAAGTTTATCCGAACTGGGACCGGGCGCCTCTGCGGCAAACAGTTGCATGCCCCCAATGCCCAAAAGCGGTAGAATAGCAATAGCCAGAACAATAATACCCATTCCCCCTATCCAATGGGTAAGACTACGCCATAAGAGAATACCTTCTGGCAGTGCCTCAATATCGTTTACTACTGAAGCTCCCGTGGTTGTATAACCAGAAATGGTTTCAAAAAAAGCGTTAGTAATATCCGGTATGGCCCCGGAAAATAAATAGGGCAACATCCCCGAAATGGACATGACTATCCATCCGAACGTAACGATAATATACCCTTCTTTTTGTTTGACCTCCTTCCGGTGGCCCCTAGTGTAGTACATGGCGAAAGTTCCCACGAACATGGTACTTACAGCTGCAAGTGTTATGCTCAAAGTAGCGCCGTCCCCATAGATACCACTAACGACCGCCGCCAAAAGCATAAATCCGCCGTTACACAGAAGCAATAGGCCCATCAAATGAAATATAATCCTTGAATTAAGGCGCATACTAAAGGAACATTCGTTCTATTTTTGGAATTTCGGTAGGCAAACAACACACCACTACCCTGTCTCCAGGTTTTATTTCGAATCCACCGAGGGCAATGATTCCCTCCCCGTCCCGGACCACCCCACCGATAGTGGCCGATTTTGGAAAATTTAATTCTCGAATGGTAGAGCCCGTGACTTTGGAGTCTTTTTTGACGATAAATTCCAAAATTTCCGCGTTTAAATTATTTAAGCGCATGAGCGCTACAACTTCTCCTCTTCGAATATGTCTAAAAATGTTATTCGCGGCCAATAATTTTTTATTGATTAAGGTGTCTATACCTATGGATTGGGATAATTGAAAATAATCCATATTCTCTACCAAGGCTATCGTTTTCTTGATGTGTTTGGATTTAGCCACCAAACAAGACATGATATTGGTTTCGGAGTTTCCCGTAACGGCGATAAATGCGTCCATGGATTCAAGACTTTCTTCGTCCAAAAGCTCAACGTTCCTTCCATCACCGTTGATTACCAAAGCGTTGGGCAAATCATCCGCTAAATCAAATGCTTTTTCCTTGTTCTTTTCAATAAGCTTCACATTGAACTTATTGGCACAAAGGTCCCTCGCCGTTTTAAATCCTACTTTACTGCCACCAAGGATCATCACGTTCTTTATATCCTCCTTTTTCTTTCCCGTTAACTTGTAAAGCTCATCGACACCTTCTTTAACCGTAATGAAATAGACTTGGTCGCCCTCTTTGAAAACGGTATCTCCCCTTGGGATTACCGTAAATTGGGTGCCCATTCGCTGAAGTGCTATGGGCATAAAATGCAGTTCTGGAAAAATTTTAGCCGCTTCTTTTACCATTTTCCCTACAAAAGGAGCGGATTTTGGTAAAGAAACACCAACCATAATTAACTTGCCTTCCTCAAATTCGTAGGTGTCATTAAAGGCGGATTTATTTAACAACAATTGTATTTCCGTAGCAGCAAGTTCCTCGGGCGAAATTAATTCGTCAATGCCTAAACTTGAGAATTTCAAAATATCCTTATTATCCACAAATTCAGTGTTTGATATTCTTGCAATGGTACGTTCGCAGCCTAGTTGTTTAGCCAACATGCAAAGGGTAATATTCGTAGTCTCCGATGAAGTAACCCCAATAACCAAGTTCGATTGCTCTACCTTTGCATCCCTGAGTACGGAAATGGAAGTAGCATCGCCACGCAGCACCCGTATGTCTAAATGATTGTCCGCATAAGCAAGACTCTCTTTGTGTGTATCTATAAGGGTAATATCCTGAGATTCGTAGGACAGTAATTTAGCCAAATGAAACCCTACCTCACCAGCACCGGCAATTATAATCTTCATTTAATTCTTACGTTGTCTATTTTTGAGATATGAAAGCTGTTTTAGTCGTTCTTTCGTGATGAAATACCAGAAATAATAATCTCTAAGATCCACTTTTTTAACGCGGCAAAATTACATAATTTAATTAGCTTTTCGTTTATTTTCAATCTTTTAACCTTATGCTAAGAATATAATTTAAAATCAAAGCAAGGGTTAAGCCTCGCCTAAATTGTATCTTTACCAAAAAATTGTTCATGCCAGAAAAAGTTAAGCCTTACGAGAATTCAGAACTCGGAAAAAAGGAACAGGTTACCCAAATGTTCGATACTATTTCTAAGGACTATGACGGTTTGAATAGGGTCATTTCCTTTGGTATCGATGTCAAATGGCGCAAAAGAGTGGTAGCCCTTTTACAAAAAGAAAAACCAACTACAATTTTGGACATTGCGACGGGTACGGGAGATTTGGCAATAGCCCTTACGAAAACTGGTGCGGAGAAAATTGTTGGATTAGATATTTCTCCTGGCATGCTCGCCGTTGGTAAAGAGAAAATCCAACAAAAGAAATTAGATGGTATAATTGAGATGGTAGTAGGCGATAGTGAAAACCTTTCTTTTCAGGACAATTCTTTTGATGCGGTAACCGTCTCTTTTGGAGTGCGGAACTTTGAAACGCTAGAAACCGGTCTTTCAGAAATTTTAAGGGTATTGAAGCCCAAAGGAACTTTGGCGGTTCTGGAAACATCCGTTCCCGTTAAAACCCCGTTCAAGCAAGGATACCGTTTTTATACAAAAAATGTACTACCGCTCATAGGTAAGATATTCTCTAAGGACGATTCTGCCTATGGCTATTTATCCAAATCTGCATCTGTTTTTCCACATGGAGAAAACTTCAACAATATTTTACGCAAAATCGGGTTTATAGATGTAACTAACAAGCCCCAAACATTTGGGGTGGCATCAATTTATGTTGCTAAGAAAGAAGGATGAGCACCAATTTGGTCACTTCCTTTGTTTTACCAATGTACAACTGATCAAAGTAATCGCATCTAGATGAAGAAATGGTTTTTGATAGGAATGGGGCTTTTATTTTTGACCCCTTCATTAAGCGCACAATTCAACGAACGCCCTATTCTTAACAAAGAAAATGAGGATAAAAAGTTATTGAATTGGGGCTATTTTCTAGGGTTTAACCAATACGATTTTAAGTTTGACTACATTGAGGATTTGCCAGGTCCTTTGGATGATGTATTAGTTAGCAAAAGTTTTGGGTTCAATGTGGGCCTTATTGGGGAACTTCGTTTGAACGAATTTCTGGACCTACGCTTAGAGCCAGGATTACACTACACTTCTAGGGAATTAGGATTTACAAAAATTCCACAAGACCAACAATCTCCTCAAAACTCGATCCGCGAGGTAAAATCTACTTACATCAATTTTCCTTTGTTGTTGAAGGCCAGCACCAGAAGACTGGTAAATTCGAAGCCGTTTGTTATCGGTGGCGGTTCCATGACACTAAACTTGGGAAGTAACGAAGATAGTTTGGACGATAATAGTGCGGGAACTTTTAGAATGACCAAATGGGTCTACAATTATGAGCTTGGCTTTGGAATAGACTTTTATCTGGAATACTTCAAGTTCAGTCCATCAATACGTGGGGTATTCGCCATTAATGATGAACTGATACGGGATAATGACCCCAATAGCCCTTGGACCGGCAATGTAGCTGCCATGCGTACCCGCGGAGTATTCATAAACTTTACTTTTGAGTAGATTTTTAGGCGTTAGGCGTTAGGCGTT
>CAJQMW010000573.1 GCA_905479535.1 uncultured Maribacter sp.
CAGTGCTATTATTTCTTCTGTGGATTTACCTAGCTTGTCAGATACCTCTTTTAAGTCAATCCCAAATTCTAAGTCATAGGAAACGGGTAATCTCCAAAGATGTTTTTGTCTCGGTTTCCGCTCCTTTACACTATCGTACCATTCGTTTATTTTTTTACTAAATGACGTGAAATCAATTGTCTGTGTTCTGTTTAAAAGTAATAAGGAATTATAGGATGGTACGGTTTCCCAATTTTCATCTTCGAGACAATCATCTTTCAAATAACCCTGAAACTGAAGAATACTATTTAGAACGGTCTCACTAACCTCATTGGGCCATTCGATTAAAACTGCATGAATCCCAAAGGGCTTTATTTGGATTGGGGGGGACATCACTTGATAATGAAAATATTATGGTTGGGTAATTCCTTGGAAAGGTACATTAAAATTTGTAAAGCGTTCCGGGTATCTCCATGGATACAATAAGTATCTGCCTTTAAAGGCATTAAATCTCCTGAAATTGTCCTTACCTTTTCCTCTTTAATCATTGTAAGAAGGTGTCCTAGCACGGCTTCCGGTGCTACGATTAGTGCATTGCTGTTCTTTCTGGAAACGAGCTTTAAACCAGTAGTATAATTTCTATCGCCAAATGCTTCAAGTTTTGTTTGAAACCCTTGGTTTTGTGCCAGTTCTTCAATTACGGATGCAGGTGGAACATAGAGGAACAAATCGGATTTATATTCGGCTATTGCTCTCAGAAAAATAGTCGCGAGCTTTTTATTTTTTGCAATATCATTGTATAAAGCTCCATGAGGTTTTATGTGCTTCAATTGGATACCCATGCTTTCGCTTATGGATTTAAGGCTTTCAACTTGCGTTTGGATGCTATTGGTGAGCTCCTTTGCATTCATTTGTAAAGAGACCCTGCCGAAATTCGACTTGTCGGGATACGATGGGTGCGCCCCTATTTTTACTTTATGCAGTTTAGCGAGATCGACCACCTTTTTCATGGATTCTATATCCCCGGCATGTCCACCGCAGGCAATGCTGCACGAGGATATTAAAGTAAAAATATCGGCCTCGTTACCTATACCTTCCCCAACATCGCAATTGATATCAATATAAATTTTATCCATCTAGAACAATCCTAATACCTTAAATATGCTTTTAGCTCCCAATATAACGGAAAGCAAAATTATAGTTAGACCAATGATATTCTGAACTCTGGTATTCTTATAAACACCCATGACCGAAATCCTGTTTACTACCCATAAAAGGAATATGGCAATAACAGGTAAAAGAATGCCATTGGCAATCTGGGCGAATTTTATGATTTCTATGGGCCGTATATTAAAGGTTAAAAAGAAAACCCCAAGGCCTAGTATAAGCATCCAAACCGATCTAAACTTCCAGTTCTTGAAATCGGCTTTCCATCCAAAACAACTGTTTGCTACATAAGCGGCTGCCAATGGTGCCGTAATGGCCGAAGTAACACCCGCCGCAAACAAACCGATTCCTATGAAATATTTGGCACCAGAACCGTACAACGGTTTTAATCCTTCCGCCATATCCATGACGTTCGCTACTTGAGAATTGTTAATCGCAGCAGCGGTAATAATAATACTGATGGAAACCATTCCGCCAAGTACTATGGATACAACCGTATCCGTTTTAGCTGCTTTGAGGTCATTCACCGACTTCCATTTTTCACTAACTAAGGATGCATGTAAAAAAAGATTGTAGGGCACTATGGTGGTCCCCACTAAAGCAACAATGGTCAATATACTATCTTCGGATACCGTAGGCACAAACATGCCCTTTGCCAATTCAAGGAGATTTGGTTTTGTTATTATGGCGGTTATTACGAAGGAAAGGCTCATAATAAGTACGAGTAGGACAAAAACCTTTTCTAGCACCTTATAATTACCTATATATAATAGGATAAATGCGAGACCTCCAATTATCCAAGCATAATATCCCGAATGGACTTCTCCGAAAATTGCCTCCAAGCCTAGCGTACCACCACCAATATTACCGGCTTCGTATGCGGCATTTCCGATGACAATGGCCCCTAAAATTACTCCTATAATCGTATTTCGTATCCAAGGCGTCCTTAGTTCTTCTTTTATTACACTGGCCAAGCCTTTTTGCGTGATAATACCCAACCTTGCCGACATTTCCTGAAGCACCACCGTCGCAATAATGGACAATAGCATAGCCCATAGCAGCGAAAACCCGAAGCCTACTCCGGCCAACGTGCAAGCGGTAACCGTGCCCGGACCTATGAACGCGGCGGCGATCAGAACTCCTGGGCCTATTTTTTTAAACATGGTAAACTATTTGGGGGCAGACCCATTCGGCATTCAATGCAAAAATATGTTGATTTCGAGATAAGCCCCGCAATTTTTGAAACTCCATTATCGGGTAAATATAAACTCAAAAAGTGTAAGAGCTGTTTTTAAGGCACATGAATTTCACCACAGTTTTAACACTTTTGGTTACCGTTCGTCTAAAAAATTACCGTTCGTCTAAAACTTGGGTGTCATACATCGAGAGTTCATACTAATCCTAAAAATACGTGGTTATTATATTCCCCAAACCAAATTTAACCTACTTAATGACTTGTTTAGAATGTAATAAAGAATTGGGCTATTTAGATCATAAAAATGCAATGGAGAGCTTAGGCGTGGAACTCTGTGTCCAACACCATCGGCGTATGCAAAAGCTAATAGAAAAAAACAATACGCCCTTAGAAGCCGTCCAGCTCTACTATGGGCTAAAAGAGGCCGGAATCGGAGCCATGCTAGAGTGGTGGGACGGTAAGAAATCCATAGATATAGCCATATCTAGAGTTAAGCTGAATATCGAAATAGATTCGGAATACGAAAAGCTGACAGAAGAAGATGCCATTAACAATTTAGAAGAAGCAATGCATTCCTTTAAAAATGGTTTTACTACCATTCGGATTCCGCATATCGTAGTCCGTTATTATCTGAATGAAACCGTTAAGAATATTATCGGGATCATGGAAGGCTTAAAAGCCAACATAAGAATGATTTAAAAAAACATCGCGTTATGAAACAGTCAACCAAATCTTTAAAAACACCTCTAAGAGTAGCCATAGTGGCACTACTGTGCGGTATGCTTATGCGGATCCTTAACTGGCCGTATACCGGAGGAATTATCTTTACCTCTTTTTTGGCAATCTTGATTTTATATGCCGTTCGTTTTTCAAAAAAAGAGAATAAACAGCCTGTAGCCTACATAAAAATGGCATTGGTACTTTTTTGGACCACCAATGGACTGCTAAAAATCCTTGATTTCCCCTATACCATAATTTTTCAAATTGGTACTGCCATCACCTTCATCACTTGGTTCGCTATGGAAGGTACCGCCTATTTTATGGACGAAGACCGTAAGGCAAAAAATTCTTTCGTTGAAATAGCTTGGAACTTTGCTATGGTAGTTGGTGTGCTCACCATAATTTGCGGAGGAATTATGCACCTTTTGGGTTGGGAGTTTTCCATTCCAACCTTAACCGTTGGGCTGACTATAGTCACCGCCTACATTCTTAAGGATATATTTAATCCTGTGAAGGAAGAAATCAAAGACAGTAACAACGAAGAATTACGATTATAAACAAATAGCCCATATCTTTAGTTACCTACTTTTCTAGATTTTCGTATCTTAAACCCAAAGTGTTTATTTTATGAAAAATATAGATCGAAGACAATGGCTAAAA
>CAJQMW010000574.1 GCA_905479535.1 uncultured Maribacter sp.
AAAATTTAAGGAGGTTGAGTCCGTGGTTACACTTAGGGCCATGACCCTAAAAGCTTGTTCGTATTCAACATATTCTGAAAACTCCCCCGACCCAATATTTTCATATGCGGTATCCTTTTGAACGACCCTAACCTCGTTAAAGAATAGGTCGGTATCGTTCTTAATACGGATATTCACCCTATCCACTTCATCGTCCCTGTCCGTACAGGAGGTGGAGATGCCTAAAAGAAAAACTGCTAGTAAAATAAGTCTTTTCATATCCGTTAGTTGAGGGGTGAACCCATTACTAATCAAACGGGGAAAGAGAAGGAATATTTTATCTTATAAAAACAGGTTCATTTTCCTTTAAGGTATGCTCCTTGCTATACTCGTATTCGTCCAAATTAAAACCTTTGATGTCTTCCAAGGTTTTCGCATCGGAGTCTAATATATAACGGACCATAGAGCCCCTTGCTTTTTTCGCATAAAAGCTGATCACTTTTAATTTATCGTTTTTCCAATCCTTAAAAACTGGGGTTATTACTGGTACTTTAAGGGTTTTGGTATCTACCGCTCCAAAATATTCATTACTGGCCAAATTAAGGAACAATGCGTTATCCTCCAGCTCATCATTCAAGGATTCGGTTACCTTTTTTTTCCAGAAGTCGTATAAGTTTTTATCCCTGCCCACTTTTAAGGAAGTACCCATCTCCAAACGGTAAGGTTGTATTAAATCCAATGGTTTTAACACCCCGTAAAGTCCGGACAGAATACGAAGTGTACGCTGCAACCTGGGTAATTTCGACTCAGAAATGGTATAGGCATCCAATCCTTGATATACATCGCCATTAAAGGCAAAAACCGCAGGTCTAGCATTTTCTGTGGTAAATGGAACTTTAAAATTTTGATTTCGTTCCCAGTTGAGTTCAGCTAGATTATCGGAAATCGACATGAGATCGGATAAGGCTTTGGGCTTTTTCTTCGCCAAAATCTTATTTAATTTTTCAGCCTCTTTCATAAACTGGGGCTGCGTATGTTTTGAGGTTGGCAGTTCGGTTTCGTAATCCAAGGACTTTGCCGGAGAAATAACAATTTTCATCTGTTCAAATTTTATTGTGTTTTAAAGGTCACACTCCGACCTCGCTCAGTGCAGGAATGTAATTCGCCATTGAACATTTAGTTCATTGGTTTTTACTTGCCTTTTAAAGGTATTCATGAATCTACGATTTCGGTTAATATTGCCGGCGCGCAAGCTGGCTTCTTCACTAAAAATGTCTACCAGACATTTTCTTAACGCTCGACCCTATGGCTCATTTCATAGCGTTACTTTTAAACGGTTTAAAAATAATGAGGATTTTACGTACAACCTATTCTTCCCCAAAAAGAGTTTTGATAGGCTCATTGACGATACCTATTATCCCATACTGCTCTTGGAATAGTTTCTCCACTTATCAATGCAAGCCTGCATATCCTCAGGGAGCTCGGAATCAAAACGCATTGGTTTACCACTTACGGGGTGGACAAAGCCCAATGTTTTAGCATGTAGCGCCTGTCTAGGAAGTAGTTTAAAGGTGTTTTCTACAAATTGTTTGTACTTTGTAAATGTCGTGCCCTTTAAGATTTTTTCTCCGCCATAACGCACATCGTTAAAAAGGGTATGGCCAATATATTTCATATGCACCCTTATTTGGTGGGTTCTTCCCGTTTCCAGTTTGCAGGAAACCAAGGTCACATAGCCCAAACGCTCCAAGACTTTAAAATGGGTTACCGCTTCTTTCCCCTCGTCACCATCTGGAAAAACATGCATCTGCAATCTGTTTTTTGGATTTCTCCCTACATTCCCTACGATGGTGCCCTCGTCCTCCTCAATGTTTCCCCAAACCAAAGCAATATATTCCCGTTCCGAAGTCTTGTCAAAAAACTGTTTTGCCAAGTAGGTCATGGCAGCCTCGGTTTTCGCTATGACCAGAAGTCCGGAGGTGTCCTTGTCTATACGATGCACCAGTCCCGGACGTTCATTACTATTTGCAGGTAGGTTGTCAATATGATAAATCAAAGCATTGATTAAAGTGCCGGAGTAATTTCCATGACCCGGGTGCACGACCATTCCCGCGGGCTTGTTGACCACCAAGAGCACATCGTCCTCATAAACAATATCTAAGGGAATATCCTCGGGTACCAGTAAGAATTCATGGGGCGGATGCTCAAAAAGAACTTTCACCTCATCCCCCGCCTTCACTTTATAATTGGATTTGACAATGGAACCGTTTACCCAAACATGCCCATCTTTTGCAGCCTGTTGGATTTTGTTGCGTGTAGCGTTCTCAATAAAATTCATTAAGAACTTGTCCACTCTTAAAGGTTCCTGGCCTTTAGAGGCAACATACCGATGGTGCTCAAAAAGCTCGTTGTCCTCTTGTTCGGGATTTTCTACGGATTCCATAAACTATTCTGAATCTGCTCTAATGATAGCCCTATCGGGAATACTGCCGTTCCCGCAAATCAGTTCTATTTTGGAAGTTTTGGGAAGTTTGTCCCCTGGCTTTACATCTTTTCCTTTGTGCTTGATGTAATACACCATATCCTTACCCAACTGATCAATATAGGTAACACGCTGAACTTCCAGTCCTACGGCCCTTAACATGGAGGATGCATTTCTTTTGGTGACCTGTATAATGTTCGGAACCGTAACTTTCTTATATCCCGATGGGTTAACCGCAAAATAAATTTTCCGGTTTGCCTTGACCTTAGTGCCCGCAGGAGGATCTTGTGTTATAATTGAAAATCTTGGATATTCCGGGTCATAATTTGCAGAATCCAATACCTCGTAACGTAACCCCGCTTCCTCAACCGACTTACGCATCTCCATTACGGATAATTTGGAAAAATCCGGGACCTCTACAAATTCCCCATGATTGGTGGTACTTTTTAACCACTTCAAGACACCAAAAATTAGTACTACGGTTACGAGTAGAGCTAGACCTATTTGAATCAAAAATGTTCTACTCTTCAAAAAGTTAAAAAAATTCTTCATTTACGGTCATTAACACGGCAAAGATAATAAATGCCTTTGTACCTTCTTCGCCCTTCATCTAAATGTTATGCATACATTTGGCTGAAGCGAATTAGGGCCTGTTAACACTAAACGAAAACCATGGATTTTTTGATGATTTTTTTGGATTTCGAGGCGGTTTTTGGTAAACATTGCGGGCTACGTGGCCGAAAATCAACACTGAAATCTAGAAAAAGGGCGAAAAAGCCACTTTTGGGCTTAGTGTTAACAGGCCCTAGCAGCAATCGTTTTTATTCTGCTTTTTTCTTTAAGCGGAATACCACATCTTTGTGTAAGCGATAATACCGGCCCAGAATGAGAAAAAAAGTAGCCATTATTATGGGAGGCTTTTCCAGTGAGTATAAAATCTCGCTCAAAAGTGGAAACGTAGTTTACGATTACTTGGACAAGGAGAAGTTCAATCCCTATAGAATTCAAATTTTTAAGGATAGATGGGTTTATGTTGATTCTAGTGAAAAAGAGTTTCCAATTAATCGTCAGGATTTTTCGTTGGAACTGGATGGTGAAATTATAAGATTCGATTGTGTTTTTAATGCCATCCACGGCACCCCGGGAGAAGATGGTCTCATGCAGGCCTACTTTGAATTGTTGGATATTCCACAAACCTCCTGTGGTTTCTATCAAGCGGCGTTGACCTTCAACAAAAGAGACTTACTAAGTGTACTGAAGGCTTATGACATAAAATCCGCACCTTCCTATTACTTGAACAAGGGTGACGAAATCGATGAAAAAAAAATCGTAGATAAAGTGAATTTGCCCTGTTTCGTAAAAGCGAACAAATCCGGTAGCAGTTACGGTATTTCCAAGGTCTATAAGGCCGAGGAGTTGAAAAGCGCCATATCCGTTGCTTATTTGGAGGACGATGAAATAATTATCGAGGGATTTTTGGAAGGAACCGAAGTATCTGTGGGTGTCATCAAATTTAAAGGTAAGACGACCGTACTACCCATAACGGAAATAGTGACGGAAAACGATTTTTTTGATTACGAGGCCAAGTATGAGGGAAGATCTCAGGAAATTACGCCTGCCAGAATCACCAAAGAACAGGAACAGAATGTTACCCGAATCGCCAGAACCATCTATGATGTACTAAAGATGAGCGGTTTCTCCAGAAGTGAATTCATATTTATTGGAGATGAACCCTATCTTTTGGAAGTGAACACTACCCCAGGACTTACCCAGGAAAGTATCTTACCACAACAAGCAAAGAAAGCGGGAATAAGTTTATCCCAATTGTTCGGAAGCGCAATTGAAGAAGCTTTATCCTAATTTAACTATCTTTAATCACTTACCGTTAATTATGAGACGTGCAATTTTCCCAGGCTCTTTTGACCCATTAACACTTGGTCATCATGATATTATTTTAAGGGGTATAACCTTGTTCGATGAATTGATTATTGCCATTGGGGAGAATTCGGAAAAGAAATACATGTTCAGTTTAAAGGAACGGACCAAATTTATAAAGGAAGCCTATGAAAATGAGCCAAAAATTAAAGTACTCACCTATAAAGGCCTTACCGTTGATTTCTGTCAAAAAATGGAGGCGAATTTTATCCTAAGGGGCTTGCGTAACCCGGCCGATTTTGAATTTGAAAAAGCAATAGCGCATACGAAC
>CAJQMW010000575.1 GCA_905479535.1 uncultured Maribacter sp.
CGGCTATCCACCAAAATACAATGCACGAACCCGAAATGAAATAAAGACCAACCCACCTAAACTGTTCATTTGCGGGCACTCACATATCCTCAAGGTGATGTGGGACAAAAAGCTAGGTATTCTACATATGAATCCCGGTGCCTGTGGTAAGCATGGTTTTCACCAAGTCAGGACTATGTTGCGTTTTGTCATCGATGGTAGCGATATTAAAGATTTAGAAATCATAGAGCTAGGGAAACGCTAAACCGATACCACTAATCTTTAAATATAATAGGAATAATTGTATTTGAAGTAAAAAACCCGGGAACTACCCCGGGTTTCACGCACTAATACTACTAAGATGTTAGGTTTAACGCAAACGATCTACAGATTTTACAAGATCTTCATCCTTCTTTATGGCCCTATTGGCAAGGGCTAAAAAAACGATAGAAAATACAGGAATCAACATCCCAATACCCTTCTCGGAGACCAAGGCCTCTCCGGATAAATTTAGTGATCGGTAAACGAAAAATCCTAGTAAAAAAAGGTTCACTATCATGTTCAGTCTATTAACTACAAACTGATTTTTTCTATTTTTAAAGAGGAAGATAGCCCACAAGGCCAGTGCGCCCGACACATAAAAAACAATGGACACCAAAATCTCGTTATTGGCATATATTTCTGTTCCCTGAGCATCCGACCAAAGATTTACAAAGAATGGAAGCACAGCGGACAACAGTGCCACAATTACTAAATAAAGACTTTGAATTCTTTGGATCATACCTTCTTATCAATTACAAGGGCAAAAATACTGGTCTTTTTAAAAAATATCCATCTAATATTGAAAATAATTTGTATTATTGCTTCGTTAAACTTCATAACGCTTGCCATAAGGGATATCGTTCCCTAAAAATACCCACTAAAGAATTTACTTCTTAACAGTACGAATCACATATAATTTATTCTACATTTAATGTTTGAGATTACAGATTTAAAATCAAAAAAGCTACCTGAATTACAGGAAATCGCTAAGGGACTTAATGTTCCTAAATTCAAGACACTTAAGAAATTGGATTTGGTATACCAAATCCTAGACCTACAAGCCGCCAACCCAAAAGCAGCGGCCGCCATAGCCCCTACTACAGCGGAAACTCCTAATAAACCGAAACCAAGGCCAAGGCCAAGGAAGGAAACAACCGGAAAAAAAGAAGAAACAAAATCAGATAGCAAAGCGGAGTCCTCGTCTACTGCGGAAGACAAGAAAACTTCGAAATCGGATAACACCGAAAACAGGAAACCAAGACCTAGGCCGAAACCTGCAAACAGTGGACAATCAAAGAAAGATTTTCAAAAAAATACTTCGCAGCATAAGAGCAATTCCAACGGGAGTAACAACAAAAATTCCCGTCCACAAAAGAATAGCAATTATGACAAAAGTAATTTTGATAAGGATTTAAAGAACCGCTACAAGGAACCGGAATACGAATTTGATAGTATTATAGCCAGTGAAGGCGTTTTGGACATTATGCAGGACGGTTACGGATTTCTGCGTTCTTCCGATTATAACTACCTATCCTCACCGGACGATATTTATGTTTCACAATCACAGATCAGACTTTTTGGTCTAAAAACAGGAGATACGGTTTTAGGAAATGTAAGACCTCCAAAGGAAGGGGAAAAATATTTCCCCCTTATTAAGGTCAATAAGATTAACGGTATCGATCCTCAAATTGTTAGGGACAGGGTGTCATTTGAACATTTAACGCCACTTTTTCCGCAAGAGAAATTTAACCTAGCGGAAAGGCAAAGCACCATTTCTACTAGAATCATAGATTTGTTTTCACCTATTGGTAAAGGACAAAGGGGTATGATCGTATCGCAGCCTAAAACAGGTAAGACCATGCTTTTAAAGGATATTGCCAACGGAATTGCGGCAAATCATCCTGAGGTATACCAAATAATTTTATTGATAGACGAACGTCCTGAGGAAGTAACGGATATGCAACGCAACGTCCGTGGCGAAGTTGTTGCTTCAACTTTTGATAAAGAAGCCACGGAACACGTGAGAGTGGCGAATATAGTTTTGGAAAAAGCAAAACGCTTGGTCGAGTGCGGCCATGATGTGGTTATTTTACTGGATTCTATCACCAGATTGGCGAGAGCTTATAACACCGTGCAACCTGCTTCAGGTAAAGTTTTGAGTGGTGGTGTTGATGCCAATGCGTTACACAAACCAAAAAGATTCTTTGGAGCGGCCCGTAATATTGAAGGTGGTGGGTCACTATCCATTATTGCGACGGCCTTGACGGAAACTGGCTCCAAAATGGACGAGGTCATTTTTGAGGAATTCAAAGGAACCGGTAACATGGAGCTACAGTTGGACAGAAAAATCGCCAACAGAAGAATATTCCCTGCTATAGACCTTACCTCATCAAGTACAAGACGCGACGATATGTTATTGGACGAAAGCACCTTGCAACGTATGTGGATCATGCGTAAGTATCTTGCCGACATGAACCCTGTAGAGGCTATGGAATTCATAGAGCAGCGCTTCAAGCAAACAAAAAATAACGAAGAGTTCCTGATGACCATGAATCAGTAGAAGTTTTAAAAACTGTATCAAAAATCCCAACCTGAATAGGTTGGGATTTTTTTTATTCCCTTGATACATAGTACGTTTATCGAAAATATTCGCTATTCGGCCCACAACGTCCTTAATTTAATATCTTTAGCACACAGAAGATTATTCCCCCGGTCTTAAGTAGTATTTTCTTATTCGTGAACAATAATCTAAAATAAACCCAAATGAAAAAATCAACAACTTTATTTACAAAGGCTTTTTCCTTTTTATTGATTACGGGCCTAATTGGCTGTGGAGAAAAAAGGAGTGACAAACAAGAGAAAGAACACAAAGAAACCCAAACTCAGGTAAAGCCTCCAGCAAACATAATTTCCCTAGAAATGGCCGATTCAATTTATATGAACTATTCTAAGCATAGGGCAGCTATAATTGAAGATTATGAAATTAAACAGCGTTCTCCCCAAGAAAAATTCGAGGCTTCACGTTTTGTAGACTTCGATTATGAAACCATAAAACAGTATATTGATTATGTCGATCAAGAGGCAAAAAAAGCAGGTGTTCCGAAGGTAACCAAGCTAAGATTGTATTTTGCCAACTATCCAGATAAAAAAGATTTCGACGACGGAAAAAAAGTTGTGCATCCTAGACAGAACTCCATTTTTATGATTCCAACTTTGGAAAAAAATGGAGCTAATTATAGTTTCTATATAGGCGCCAACGGAAAGCCAGAACTAGTTCTCGATTGGAAAGCTGAAAACTCAAAAGGTATGGGGCTTTTGGAGTATGATGGGAAAAAAGCCTATGCTGGTTTTGGCCCGGATTTTTTTTCAACACCTAATTCACAAATTGGCGGAACAAGTCTAACACTAAACCATGGTGGGTCTGGACCTCCACCACGGACTGATTTCAAATGATGTTGCAAGAAGTTATAAACTTTTTAGCAGAGTACTATTTTCTACCTATATACTTTATTTCCTTAATTCTAAGTATCGTAAAATATCGTAGGTATTTTGACACGGAATTGAAGTATTTTCCTATACTTATAGCTTATACCTTTCTTAATGAGCTTTTGGGGGTATTAATTAGGGAATATCCATCTATCTCACTTTTTGAAAAGATTGAGGATAGCTCTTATAACCTAATAATTTACAATATATATAGCGTAATATTTTTTTGCTATTTCTACTACGTATATTGGAAGCTTATAGCAAATAAGAAATTTAAGAATTGGATTTTCAAAGGCGCAATAGTAGTATTGGCATCATTTATAATTAGCTGTTTCTTTCAAAATCCTAACAATGTTGACCTATTTTATGCAGTTAGTATTGCATCATGGTTTTTAGTATTTAGTATAATTTTATATGCTCTGGACAAACACCTTAAAAAAGAAAAGATTGTCCAAAAATATAATTTGGTTTTTTGGGTAAGTCTGGCACTATTTATTTTCTATAATGTTTTTCCAGTAATATTTTTGATAGGGTATTTAAATTATGATTTATGGGTACAACTAGAATTGAGAACAGTATTAAGAACTTTGATAATCATAATGCACGGTTTCTTTTGTATCGGCTTTTTGGTTAATAAAAGAAGAGCATTTGGTTAATTCATGGTAAATAAAATTCCAGAGTTTGTAGCAGGTAATTACTTCATGTTCATTTATGGTCTTGCATTGATTTTATCTTTTGTCAAATACAAGTATTACTATGAAACCCGTTTAAAAGCCTTACCCATAATAATAGGATATGTTTTACTAACCGAAGTCCTTGGTTATATTATTAGTGAATATGAGGAGATACAAATTGTATACGAAGAGGGTCTTCACTATTACAATCACTTTATATACAATATTTTAGATATTGTTTTATTTATATACTTTTTTTGGATTTTCCAAAGAAGTATTTCAGCGGATGTATACAAAAATTTCATAATCTACGGGGTTATTCTATTTCTCATTGCTACCCTACTGAATCCTTTCTTTCAGGATTTTACATTATACCCCCAACTAGGAAGTATTGGTGTGGGATCTATATTATTAATTACCTGTAGTGTCCTGTACTTACTACAATTAGTCGCAAATCAATCAAAATTATCCAACTACAATCTTCTTTTAAAATGGATTAGTATTGGAATCATTTTACTTTATCCGTTTTACCCAGCCATCCTTTACATAGGACAAGTAAATGAGGTTATCTTCTTTGAATTGAATTTGAGATCAGTACTTGGTTTTTTGATTGTCCTAATGTACAGTTGTATTAGTATAGGCTTGATTAAATTGAAAAAAGTAATATGACTATCGGATAGTTTGCACATGAAGTCAACTTTTAAGTTTTGTAAAAAAAACACCTCCCTCTATCCCTCCTTTCTAGGAGGGAAGAAATCGTTTCCCCTCTAAAAAGAGGGGATTAAGGGGTGCGTAGGCCTAAATTTAGTCGTAAATCGTATGAT
>CAJQMW010000576.1 GCA_905479535.1 uncultured Maribacter sp.
AAACGCTCCATAGTATGAAATGCCCATGAAACAATGGCGCAAAATGGAACTGCAATCCATATGAAATACTTACCTATAAGGTAAAAGTCATCTACCATAGTTTCCCCAATTTCAGCAAACTCAGGAATTAAACCAAATGGAATTAAAATTGTAAATACTCTAGTTAAATAAAGTCCTAAACTCGCATATTGTCTAGGGTAAGGGAAATTTTTTATACGCTCTGATTTTCCTTGATGAGTAAAAAGCGATTCTAAGACATTCTCAAGTTCTAAAAATGAAAATTCCCAAATTAATCCTTTCTCTTTCAGTTTTCTGAGGTGATGCGATTGTAAATAGAGCAATGCCGTCTGTTTATTGCTTTTTTTTAAAATAGAATCTAAGTCATTTGTTGAGATATAAGGCCCTAAGTCATTTTCCAATTTATTTTCCATTTCTGGAGGTAGCAGACCCCACTCCCGATCCGTCTTTTGCTTCAATATGGTTTCCCAGGGTTTAGGCGCTCGCATAGCGTAGCGCAATGCGGTCATCCATGCAATATGGCGATAGGTCAATATCTTAATTTCCTTTTTTATTTCTTCTTCGTCTACAGTTGTCTGACAGTATTCATTTGTAATCATGTCCTGTAAGAACATACCAAACGTTCTGGAAGTGTTCACTATGCCTCCCCATATCTTCCGCGCTTCCCATATTCGACCATAGGACGAGTTATTCTGAAATCCGATAACAAAGGCAACCGCGGTTCCTATTAAAGCCAATGGTGTCCAAGGTATTTCTAACCATTGCAGGTCCAAAAAGAAGTAACCTGCAACGTAGATAATTATTATAACTAAAAACAGTAGTGTTTCAAATCTGGTCCACAAGGCCATTTCTAGGATGGAGTACTTCTTTTTGGTGTGCATATGGAAATCGTTTAATGGGTTCGTTCAAAAATAAGAATAGTATTGATCAGTTGATGCCCTCCTTGATCCTAACCTATTGTTATTGAGGATTTTTATCCTATAAGTTCTACACTTTAACCGACCGTCCGGTCTGTTGGTTTTTCAGTTTATAGTGTAGTACATCGAATTTTTAAACTTTGACCGAATTTTTGCGTACATACATCTAAAGAAACCATGCGAAATATAGATTCGCGGGTTCTTTATATAGACCAAATGATCGGATTAACCCAAATCTTGAAAATAATGGACAAAACTTTAAAACGCATGGCTACCATGCAACGTATGCAAGTAACTGGATTGGAATTATTTTATACCAAAGGATATTACAATACCAGTGTAGATGATATCTTAAAAGAACTATCCCTTTCCAAGGGGGCCTTTTATTATCATTTTGAATCCAAGGAGGATTTCTTTATCCAAATCGTTCAGAACTTAATGTCCAGAAAAGTATATAGCACTTTAATAGGGCCTATTGAAGGTCACGACAATCCGTTAGACCTCATAACGAGCTGTTTTAACGAAGCTTTGGAAACTGCGGTACACAATGAAATGGATTTTGGATGCATAATAAGCAACTTCCTGACGGAATTTCAAGGAAAAAACGAAACCATTATGAAACACTTGGGTGACATTGTTTCGATATGGGAAGTTAACTTGGTCTCTAGCCTTCAAAAAGGAAAATTTAATGGGCACATAGATAGACATGTAGATTGTGATGCTGTTGCCACCTATCTTATGAGTTCCTATTTTGGTATACGAACCCTAATGGTAGGAGCTGCTCCTAGCGCAAGAAAATATCGTTTTATGGCGCAACTTAGACACTATTTCAAATCGATTGAAGCAAAACCGGTAGCCATATAAATTCTACTTCTGGCTAAGTCCGTGCAGTATCTTTTGTAGTATTTGTTCCGGTGCAATGGTTTCCATTGCTTTATCATAACCAGTTGGAAACTTGTTCCCGTAAACGGAAGTCGGTATCAATGGAAATTTTTCCCTGTCAGAAAGAATGGTATTATACTCCTGCCCAAAAGGATAAAAACCGGCATAGGGATGCGTAACTCCCCATAACGTAATCGTGGGAACACCATACATTGCCGCGAGATGTGCGTTACCACTATCCATGGCAAGCATCAGGTCCAAGTTGGAAATTAGTTTTAATTCTTCTGCGAAAGAAACCTTACCCACCACACTGGTACAATTGGTAAATTTATTTTCCCATATTTCAAGTTGTTGTTTTTCTACTTCTCCTCCACCGAACAAGAGTATTTTATAGTTTTTAAAGTCATTCAATTTTTGGAGTACCTCCTCCATTAGATTTATGGGGTACTCTTTACCCTTGAAAGCAGCAAAGGGGGCAACCCCAATGCATTGCTCTCCATCAACACCCAAACCCTCTTTTAGTTCCTTGGCCAAATGCCGCTTTTGCAATACGCAACTCTTATCCAATGTAATGGGTAACCCTAATTCTTGAAAAACCTCGGTATACCTTTGAGTTGTAGTTTTGAGCGGTTTGAATACTTTGTTGGTGGAAGAAGTTAATGCCTTCTTTTCAGCACGGCCCTTATCGATTTGAACCACGGGAATACCGCCAAGTTTGAAAAATTGTTTGAGAATTGTACTGCGCAGTACATTGTGCAAGTCAGCGACGGCAGTGATATGTAGCCTTATTAGCTCTTTATACAATTTCCAAAGGCCCAATACACCTTTGTGCTTTTCTTTAACGTCAGCCGCATATACGGTTACGTTCGGGACTTGTTCAACGATAGGTTTGTAAAAAGATTTGGTAAGTACCGTTATGTTTAATTCAGGATATTTGTGGGTAAGGGCGATTAATACAGGGACGGTCATGGCGACATCGCCCATTGCCGAGAATCGAATGACCAACAGCCCCCTAGCCCCCAAAGGGGGAACAATATTTGAATTCTCTTTTGCTTTATTCATTGGTTGCCTAGAGAACGGTTCGTGTTCGGAAAAGACCTTACTAAAGTTATCCTGTTATTCCCCCTCCGATGATTGGGGAGCTTTACGAAGTATGGGGTTTAATTCCTCATCATTGTACATCTTCATTTGTTTGTAGACCTTCATGTATTTTTCACCGGCTTCGATATCCGCTAAAAGCTGGTCGATAGCACTGGACAGGTCTCTTTTTTGCTCCAATAAGACCTGAAGTTTTTGATTGCATTTTTCACGATGGCCCTGAGAGGCATCAACTCGGTTAGATTCCTCTCCCATATGGTAGATTTTCAATGCTAAAATCGAAAGTCTGTCGATTGCCCACGCCGGACTTTCCGTATTAATGGTGGCGTTCTTCTTTTTTTCAACCGATTGGTATTTTTCAAGAAAGTAGCTGTCTATATATTCTACCAAATCCGTTCTATCTTGATTGC
>CAJQMW010000577.1 GCA_905479535.1 uncultured Maribacter sp.
CCGGTTATAGTGCAAGTGACATTCTTGACAATTCTATTGGTGTAAGCTTAAAGGGTATTATTAACCATGCTAAAAAGAATAAGTAAATTAAAACTGACATTATCCCAATAACTGTGTAAGTTAAAGTAACAGGGGGAACTCGATTTCCAAGATGGTGGCCCGCAACAGACCAATTTCGATTCTTATAGAATGATCCGTCATCCGAAGCTCCAAAAAACATTGAAGTCTATTTTGTTCAAAATGAAATCGCCCCGACCGATTTAGGCGAACCTCCATTTCCGCAGGTATTTGGGGCATTAGCAAACGTCATTTATAAGGCAACGGGAAAACGACATTACCAACAGCCTTTTGTTGCCCAAAAGAACTTCTAGGGTAACAAATTCATGGGCAAGGATGGTCTCGAAAAACAAAGGATTTTTAAGACAATTAAAGACAGCCCTTTTTGCACATTTCATCCCAAATCTTACCCCTAAACTTTGCGCGTGGATCCTGTGGAATTTTTGTAGTGTTCCGGGAGATAAGCGTCAAGCAAAAATTCCAGAGGGCGAAACCTACTTGATTTGATTTTGCCTGCAGTCATTTTTTGTTGAGGACACAGATCTGGCGTTGGCAAAGATAAAGGCATGGGGCGTTTTTTCTATGTCGCATGTTTTTATTAGCGGCACCGAGGAGGTTGAAATATCCGAAGGTCTTTCAACTTCCACAGGGGCTGGATTCGTTTTTCGGTATCATTCAATTATTATCTTAGTCAAATTCTTCTTCCAACCTATTTTTAAGTTTTTCAAAATCTTCAGGGGCCATGTTCAATTGTAACCTGGGCTTCCCGAAACTTCCTTTTACCAATTGCACCTTGTTTAACAGGGCAATAAACGTTGCCCTGTGCTGCCGTAGGTCGCGTTTTAGGCTGGTATTTTCTTTTTCTATAACAATGGCCTCTTCTACCTTTTTAAAGAATATATCCTTTTCCGAATTGTTTTGCCGACCCTTCATAAGCGGGGGAGCTTGCCCCCGTTTCCTTTGGGGCGAGTGTTCGAATAAAAGTTCCATCATGGCCTTGGTCGGAAGCACCCCATGTGTTTCCATCTCCTTCATCATGGCCGCCATTCCGTTGAACCTTTTTTTAATCAGGTTCTCCAAAGTCCTGCCCGTGGGTCCAAAGGACTCTTTGGGCGAGATCTCGTTATAGAAAAAGAAATCCAGCATCGTTTGAAGCGCCTCAGAATGGGTTTTAAAAAATTTTCTGGAAAACTTCTGAAACTTGGTCGCCGTTTCAATTTTTACTCGTATGGTTCGAAATGTGTCCAAAGTCTTTTTGTTTAATTTCTAATTTGACTAAAATTTTCGCCTTTTTACAGGGGTTGAAAGGCGATTTGACGCAAGTTTGGCTTAAAAACGAAGTAATTTTTATTTAGAAAAAATTGTAGTTTCTTGATTACAAGAACGTTACAACTCGGGCATATACCGCAACATCGCGACAGCGTGTTGCCCTCTTGCTCTTCTACTCTTAGTCTCCCTCGCTTGGAATGCCTTTCTTCAGACTTTGCTATTGAAAATTCTAAGTTTTCTTTTTTACCCGCTATTTCCTCCGGCTTGCTCCGTCCAATTTCAACTGGTTGAACATCCTTACTAAACGGTCCGAGATCTGTCTTCCATACCGGTTCTCTATTTGGGAAAAGTCAAGATTGGTGGTGATATGCGTCTTCGTCCTACGGGTTTCGAAATTCCTGTAACGATTGAGCAGGATCCGCACGAATATGTCCTCCTTTCCGTATTGGTACACATTGTTCCCGACCGTTTCGCTCCCCAGGTCGTCGAACAGGAAGGTTCCCTTGGAATAGTATTCGATGACATCGTCCTTCTTCTTTTCGGTATTGTATCTATCCACTACTTCCTGGGCGCTTATGATAGGAAACCACAGTGCCCTTAGGCCGTACTGTTCGGACATGTTCCGTATGATCCTGAAGCTCGAGGTCTTTCCGGTGCCGTAGGAACCGAAAACGTACAGTCCCTTTCTCAGCGAGATGTTCTTCAAAAGCTCGAACGCGGGGTCCCGGTTCCAATACCTGCAAAAATGCCCGAGGAAATTCTTGTTGCCGCTATCAACTTCGAAATCGAAATCGTTACGGTCACAATATTCCTGTGCCGCCCTGAAAAAAATCTTTTTAAAAAGTTCTGGAGAACATAACGGTTTCGGGCCCGTCCACTTTTCCATAAATTGTTTTGACCATCTCTTTTCCATATCCACTACTCCAATATTGGATTTCTGTTTTCTTTTTCTTCTATTAAAGAAGTAAATTGTTTTTTCCCTTTTTTTATTACTGGTTTGGTATACTCGACACTTTTGTCGGTGCTGTGCGGACATTTATGTCCAGGCTGCCCCGAAACCATTGTCTGGTCAGGATTGCCAGTTCGAGGCTCAAACCGTATCAGGCTTTTCAGGTAGCGCCTTCTTCCGTTAAAGGAGGTTTCCGCTATCCAGCCCAAGGACTTCAACAGGGAAATATATCGTGTGACCTGTCGTTCGGAAATTTGGAGAAAGGAGGCGATATACCTGTTGGAGATATAACATTCCCTGCCGTTCTCGGTAAAGCTGTGTATCTCGAGAAATAGGATTTTCGCATGCCAGTTCACCTGCGTGTTTAGGTAGATCGATCTCGGTATCCAGATGCCCTGGAAATTCCGTTCCCTAGGTTTCATGCCAATGGTTTTCCGGTTACCTTCGGTTCTTCATCAGCTGCTCGTTGAACCTATACTCAAGAGTCTCGTCTGAAAGGTCGGGTTCCCCCAAGAGCCAGGCATCGATGGTATCCTTATCGAAGAATTTCTGGCGGATATGGGGATTGTTACCCATAGGGATGAGCTTCAAATGGGTCAGCTTGTAGATTTTGCTCTTTGACAGCCCCGTGTAGGCGGCAAGATCGTCGACGTTCATAATTTTTTTGCGGTGGCCCAGCAGTCCCTTGATATCGGATAGCAACGCTACTACGTTTTCATTTTTTTCCATG
>CAJQMW010000578.1 GCA_905479535.1 uncultured Maribacter sp.
TCGTGCCATGGGGACCGGTGTGTCGTGGATTTTTAGGCGATAAGTTTAACGAGCATAGCCGTTTTTCTAGTGACTCCCGCTTATCTCAAGTGCCCTATTTTACACCGGAAGCTATTGAAGCTCACATGGAGGTGCTCAGGCTGGTACGCGAATGGGGTCGAAAAAAGGATGCCACTCCGGCCCAAATAGCATTGGCGTGGGTCATGGCACAAAAACCTTTTATTGTTCCTATTCCAGGAACTACGAAACTGCATCATGTGAAACAGAACCAAGGTGCACTGAACGTTACTTTTTCCGATACGGAATTAAAGGAATTCAGGAATGCTTTGGAGAAGATACAACTGGTAGGTGTCCGTGGGCCGGAAACTGCCTTGGTAGATCAATAGAAGAATACGTCAAAAAAAACTGTAGTTATCGATATTGAAAATATGGATTCGTCCCTCTCAACAAATCAAAAAACCTATATTCAAATAGCCCAAAATTTTTTGATGCAACTGAGCGGACAATTCCCCATTACAGAGGACACACAACCCATAAAGTTGCGCAAAGCCTCAGATTTTGCGGATATTTTAAATATTCATGTAAATCACTTGAATAGGTCCGTCAAGTTGTATACTGGAAAAACGACTACCCAAAATATAAATGAACGTTTTATTCAGGAAGCAAGGGCATTGCTCAAAAGAAATGACTGGTCAATTACTACCATAGCTACAGTCTTAGGATTTAGGGAAGTAAATCATTTTAGCACCTTTTTTAAAAAACATGTAGGACATACGCCAACAGATTTCAGAAAATTGAAAATTAAAAAATGATAATATCTCGTTTACTATTTATTATTTTCTTGGTATCCGGATGGTGTAGTGCCCAAGGGTACGAGAATAAAGCGGACAACATATTGATTGTCTATTTATCAAGAACAAACAATACTAAGGTTGTGGCCGAAATGATCCATGAAAATGTGGGCGGTGATCTGGTGGCACTGGAATTAAAAAATCCTTATCCGCAAAACTACAAGTCGATTGTGGAACAAGTGGCAGAAGAAAATCGTACCGGGTTTCTTCCGCCCCTAAAAACACAGATAAATATGGACAAGTATGATACCGTTTTTTTAGGCTTCCCCACATGGGGAATGCAACTGCCTCCACCAATTAAAAGCTTTTTGACCCGGCACGACCTTAAGGATAAAACGGTCATTCCTTTTAACACCAATGCTGGGTACGGTATTGGCAGTACCTTTCGAACGGTGGAAAGCCTTTGCTCCGATTGCAACATTTTAGAAGGGTTTTCGGTAACCGGGGGTATTGAGAGAGATGGAATTTACTTGGCCACAAAAGGGAACCGTAAAGTAGAAGTGAAGGAATTACTTGTGGAATGGCTTGAAAAGCTTAAACCACTGACTATCAAAAACTAAAAACAATTAGGATTTTGACAAAGTAGGTTAAAACTGTTTGAATTTCGTAAGCAACACCCAATATATAATCTTTATTTTTAAGTAAATTTTTTAAAAATGGCAATATTCAACTTAAACATCAACGGATCGGAACACAGCGTAGATGTTGATTCAAATACACCAATGCTTTGGGTACTAAGGGACCACTTTAAATTGGTAGGAACTAAATATGGTTGCGGTATCGCTCAATGTGGTGCCTGTACGGTGCATTTAGGTGACAATGCGGTACGTTCTTGCCAATTACCTGTTTCGGCTGTTGGGGAGCAAAAAATCACGACCATTGAAGGATTGTCGGAACATGGTGATCATCCTGTACAAAAAGCTTGGCTGGAAATCGATGTACCCCAATGCGGATATTGCCAGGCAGGGCAGATAATGTCGGCCTCGGCCTTGTTGAAAAGGAATCCCAATCCGTCGGACGAAGAAATTGAAAGCGCTATGAACGGGAATATCTGTAGGTGTGGAACGTATACGCGAATCAAAAAAGCAATAAAAACAGCCGCTAGTTCGGAAAACGTTTAATTAAAAAATTTAGGAGATGACAAAGCTAAAGACGCATATGGGACGTAGGGCCTTTATCAAGAATACAAGTTTGGCAAGTGGAGGTTTGGTACTTGGCTTTAGTATTTTAAACTCCTGCAAATCTGAGCAGGCAAAAGAGATGGCTGTCAGGGAAATGCCCAAAGAATGGTTCGAGATGAATTCGTATTTGAAAATCGGTGATAACGGGGTTGTAACCATTTATACGCCCAATCCGGAATTCGGTCAGAATATCAGAACATCTATGCCCATGTTGGTAGCAGAAGAGTTGGATGTAGATTGGAAAAATGTACTGGTTGAACAGGCGCCCTATCATGCAGACAAATATGGATTTCAATTTACGGGGGGCAGTAGGGGAATAAGTGCCCGATGGGAGCCGCTTAGAATGGCCGGAGCAACCGCAAGGCAGATGTTGATAGCGGCGGCGGCAGAAACCTGGCAGGTACCCAAGGAAGAGATTACCGCAGAAGCAGGAGTATTACAACATGCAGCCACCAAAAAATCGGCCGGTTACGGAGAAATGGCTTCAGTTGCAGCAACACTTACCGTACCCGAAGAAGTACAACTAAAAGAGGTAAAGGATTTTAAACTGGTCAGCCGTTCGCAAAAAAATGTAGATGCAAAAAGCATTGTAACCGGTAGGCCTCTATTTGGCATGGATATTCAAGAGGAAGGAATGTTGATCGCCATGATCGAACATCCACCAGCTTTTGGTTTGACCTTAAAATCAGTGGATGGTGAAGCGGCCAAAGCCATGCCTGGAATCAAGGATGTGGTTACGATCAAGAGTTTTAAGGACGGATATGAAAAAGGCGGTTTCGACACAAACGCATTTCCTGAATTGGTTGCGATAGTGGGCAACTCAACTTGGGAGGTGATGCAAGCTAAAAAGAAATTAAAAGTTGAATGGCAACCCATTAC
>CAJQMW010000579.1 GCA_905479535.1 uncultured Maribacter sp.
TGAACAAAAGCTTTATGAGCCTTTGTGCTGCCGTATTGGTATGCACTGGCATTGCTGGTCAAGAGCAGCAAAGTGATACCATTGAAGTCCGAGAATTGGATGAAGTAGTGGTAAGTGATTCCCGTTTCGAGTTAAAGCGTGAAAATTCAGGTAAAACGGTGATAAAAATTTCAGCGGAAGAACTACAAAGAAATCAAGGAAGGTCAGTGTCAGAAATTATAAACACCAAGAGTGGTATTGAGGTTAACGGCAGTAGGAGCTTCGCAGGACAAAATATTTCCGTTTTTGCCCGCGGAGGTAACAATCGCCAAGTTTTGGTACTTATCGATGGTATACAAGTGTCGGACCCTTCCAATGTGAATGGGGAGTACGACCTTAGATTATTGAACTCCTCCCAAATTGAAAGTATCGAGATTCTTAAAGGAGCTGCCAGTACATTGTACGGTAACTCTGCCGCGACTGCTGTTATCAACATAACAACAAAAAAAGCATCAAAAAATGGCACTTCTTTGGAAGTCCTGTCCAGTTTAGGAACTAATCAGTCCGTTGAAAAGCAGAATTATAATCTATCTGATTTTTCCAATACCGTCACGATAAGATCCAAACACAGCGGATTTTCAGTTTTGGCATCTGGGGGACATCAGTTTACGAACGGTCTGTCAGCGGCAATAGGAGAGGAGACGGACGATTTTTCTAGAATTGACGGAAATTTTTCTATTGGTTATCAATTCACGGAACGTTTTGAGGTGACGACATCGGCCTTTTATAATAAACTTGATTCCGATTTTGACAATTCCTTTCCCGTAGAAGATGCCGATTTTAGTTTTAGAAGTGAACAATCCCGGTTCACCCTAGCTTCTAACTTTCAATATAAAAACGGTAGCATCCAATTAAATAGTGCCTTTAATCAAATCACTAGAACATTCAAATCTGATTTTCCCTCTTTTTTTGACTCGGAATCCTTTGTTCTGGATGTCTTTAACAAATACTCTTTCGGGGATAAACTCCATACTATAATTGGACTTAACTTAATTGAGAACACCACGGTTTTTTCTAGTGAGGAAACAACGGTCAGCACCGACCCCTACACAAATGTTGTGTTCTTAAGCGATTTTGGACTTAATGTAAATGCTGGGGCTCGGTTAAATAATCACAGTGATTACGGGAGTAATTTTATATATAATTTTAATCCGTCGTACAATATCAAAGTAAAGCGCGGTTATGTTAAGCTTTTTGGGTCTTACGCAACGTCCTTCATAGCACCAAACCTTTCCCAATTATATGGGCCTTTTGGATCAAACCCTGATTTAGAACCAGAACTGAATACCACGCTGGAAGGAGGAATCGAATATAGACCTTCCGACAAACTAAGGATGAGTGCCCTATATTTTAACAGGAGGGAAGAGGGGCGAATCCAATTTATAACCATTGACCCAACTACATTTGAAAGTCAATACAGTAATATTGAGGAAACGATAAACTTTAACGGTTTCGAATTTGAGTTACAGGCAAAGCCATTGGAGGGGGTAACTTTTAGTACAAACTACACCTACACGGATTCCGATAATGGTTTGGCACTTAGGATTCCTAAAACGAAAATCAACGCCAAAATAGGATATGAGTTAAATGACCGTACTTATTTGTCTCTCGCATATCAATACGTCGCGGAACGGGAGGATACAGATTTTTCAACCTTTACTACTGTTAATTTAGACTCTTTTAGTCTTCTAGATTTTTATCTTAAGCACGACATAAGCAGTACTGTCGGGTTCTTTTTAACCATAAATAATCTGCTCAACGAGGAATATGTGGAGGTGATCGATTTTACAACCAAAGGCCGGAACATAAGATTGGGAATGCGGCTTAAATTATAGTGTATCAAAAATCCTTTATTGGTTATGGTCGTAATGCGTATCGTCTATCATCCTGTCTTTCAGAGGGGTGAACATTTTGGAATTGGTCATTGCATCAATCGGGTTCTTAACGGTAAAATCACGTTTTCCAGTAGCACCGGTAATTTCTTGGATGGCCCTTGCCAATAAAGGTTCGTTGGCATCTCCTAAAATTCCAAGATTACCCAAATCTTCTTTCAATTGAATATCAGGTATGAGTCCGTCTGTAAAATCCGAAAATCCTTCGGCATTTTCGTTCCTACCTAATAAGGGTTGGATAGCCCATTGAACATCCGGATTAATCATGTTTACCCGGCTCGGGGTATATAGGTAGGAGTTTTCACGGTCATCTACCAAAGTGGTGGAAAATTCATTTTTACCTCTAGTGACGTCACCAATTTGAACCACGTCCATATAAGGCTCAAGGCTGTTTATTAATAATTCGCTGGCCGATGCCGAACCATTGGTGGTCAAGACATATAATTTGGAAAGTCCTAACGGATCAATAGTTCTGCTACCCACTTTATCAGCAAAATAAACCTCTAATTGACTTTGCGATAACTGGTCTTGAATCTTATCGTTGTAGCGCTTTCTGAGGAATAAATCCGAAGTATTCGTCCCGTAGATCATGCTCGCCAATAAGCGGGTCGTATTTACGGAACCTCCTGGGTTATACCGTAAGTCTAAAACCAAACGTGTTATACCAGCAGACTTGAGGGCAACAATAGCATCGTACAGGTCATCATCATATTCGTTTGTAAATTGGTTGTACATGATATAACCAATACTCTCCCCGTTTATTTCAAAAGATTTTGAAATGTATACGGGATTCTCCGCCAAGGCTTCTTGCTTGGTCAGTTCTATCTCATTATCGTTAGGGATTACTTCACCGTTGGCAAAATCAGCCATATTTAAGGTGTAAGTGTTGTTCTCTCCGAACAACAGGCCAATGTAATTGTCCAAAGTTAACGTTTGGCCATCCACTCCTGTAAAAAGATCTCCTCGGCTAATTTGCTTTGTAGCCGCATCGGAATTTGGGATAATATAACGGACATATCCAAAAATCTCTTCACTGTCTTGTTTCCTTACCAAACCGAATTCTAGACCATTACTTCTTGAAATCCCCGCCAGAGAATTTGTTAGCTCCCTGTAATCCGAATTATAAAAGCTAAATCTGTCTTCAATGAAGAGAAGCTTACTGTCAAAGAAATCCCCGGGATCGTCCCCTGACCGGAGAAATTCGGTGTAGGCCTCACTACCTTCGGGAGTGTTGGCAAATCTGTCATCACCTAAATCAGTGACACTTTCTTGCCAGAAGTACCACAGGTTCATGGCCTTCCACATAAAATCCTGAACTTCAACCCCGGCTGAAGGATCAGGGTCTACCGTATTGGGTACAATTATTTCATCATCCTTAGAACAGGAAAATACGGCGAAAATCAATAAAAAACATACAATCTTTCTCATACAATAGGAAACGAGTATTTGTACTATTTATTTTAGTATGTCATATAGAGAAATTTCCCTAAAAGGCTTCCTTCTATTTGAACTAGATATCGTCTTTATTTTGTAATTATCAGGAACATCAATTTTTAAAGATTTTGCACTCACTCCTGTAATTTGTTCAATCGCAATATCAAGCAAAGGTTCGCCTTGCTCTCCCAGTTGTCCCAAATTCCCAAGACTTTCTAACTGAATGATATTAGGTTCTAGCCCATTGGTAAATTCCCCGAAACCATCCGCGTTTACATTGGTGCCAACTAATGGCTGCATGGCGTATTTGTGATTTCCATTGGCATTTTCTAAGGTGTTAAAGTCTCCTCCAAGGGCAATGAATGGGATTGGTAAATCTGGTTGACCATTCTGACGGAAGACCTGATCTGGTGCATCCAATAGCGTTACTGAAAATTCGTTCTTTCCTAATGTAGTATCTCCAATGTGGACTACTTCAATATATGGCGACAAACTATTGATAACCAGTTCGCTTGCCGAGGCGCTATCGTCCGTGGCAATAATATAGACCTTTGAAAGGTTTAGACTGTTAATCGGTGTGCCTTCCACTTCGTTCACAAAAGTATTCTCCGACCCAAAAAAGGGTTGCCATTTATCGTTCCATTGCTCCCTAGCAAACAATTCCCCATTAAACTGCCCAGTTATCATACTCGCCAATCTAGTCGCTGATTGAACGGATCCTCCCAAATTATATCTTAAATCTAAAACTAGCTCCGTCGCTCCCTCAGCTTTTAGCGAAGCAAAAGCAGCATTAAGTTGGTTGTCAAAATTACTGGTAAAACTGTTATACATCAGATAACCAATTTTAACACCGTTGACCTCGAGAGTCTTAGAAATTAAGATAGGGTTTTCGGTTATTTCCTGTTTAACAAATTCTATATTCACATCGTTCGGCACTAAACCATCTTCCGTCAAATCTGCAAAATTTAAGGTGAACACATCAGGATTAAGCAAATCTAGGTTACTGGTGGTAACGTTAC
>CAJQMW010000580.1 GCA_905479535.1 uncultured Maribacter sp.
GCGAAAGATGGTTTTAGTAGTCTTCCAAAGGACTTAAGGAAAGAAGTCTTAGAGGTAAATAGAGAAAATTTTGGAATTGATCTGGAAGTATTGGCCAAAGAACTTACCAACTATGATTAAACAATTTTAATCAACTCTTTCGTCCTAATCCTGTCCGGTCGAGCGTCCCGAAGTTTCGGGAGAGACCTACTTTGTAAAAAACATCTCTCCCGAAACTTCGGGACGTTCGATGTGACTGACATGTAGTTGAGTAGATTTTTTTATCAATCCCAAATACGTTCCACCTTACGCTCCTTAAAATCGGTAATTTCCAAGGGTTGATTTGTTGGGTTGAAAATTTCTAAAGTTTCGTAAGGTTCGTTCGGGAAAATTTGGTTGGTCATTACATACTGCCCCTTATTGATAAAGATTTCAATGGAGGAGTGATCCAGCGGTATACGGACCTCAATTTCTCCTTCTGGCAAATTTGAAAGAGGCATTTTTTGCACCCCCTTTGCAAAATCATCCTTGAAATCGGTTTTTCCAGATTTTCTTCTGTCGAAAATAAATGTATTTGTCCTGGCTTCCATACCGAATAAAAGGCTGTCTCCCACATCGTTACTAAGATTGAACATTACATCTCGGCCACTGGTCTTAAACTGTATTTCTGAAGTGTTGCCATATAACAGTTTCATTTTCTTCTGCTCATCGGCCTTAATCACTAAGTCTTGGGCTTTTTTCCCAGAAGAAATGATATCATTGAAACTCTCCAAAGGGTAGTTTACGAGCTCATAGACCCCGTTTATCTTTTTTAAGGTTAATTTTCTTGGCAAGGTCATAGCGCTCCGCCATTTAGAGGTTGGTGTGTCCCGAGCATAGTCCCAATTGCTCATCCATCCAATAAAGATTCGATCATCATTGGGCGCATTATTATAGGTCACCCCGGCATAATTATCCCGACCAAGGTCTATCCACCGAGGTGAATCTTGATGCGTTGTAAATGTTTTTCCATCAAAATCGCCAATAAAATATTGGGTGCCACTACCGCCGTTTGGAGCACCGGGATTAATACTTATCAAGACCACCCACTTTTCCTCGTCCGTTCCTTCCACTTTTAAGGGAAACATGTCCGGACATTCCCAAACCCCGCCATGTGCACCTTTTTCCTTTCCGAATTCACTTACTTGTTCCCATTGTTTTAAATCCGTTGAATTCCAAATCTGCATATGGTCTCCTGCCACCAACAGCATGGTCCACAATTGCAATTGGTCGTTCCAGAAAACCTTTGGGTCCCTAAAATCCTTGATTCCCGGATTACCAATCACGGGATTGCCTTTATACTTGGTCCAACTGTCCTCCTTATCCAGGCTATAGGCTATTCCTTGGGTCTGAAAATCTGTTCTACCCGCTTGCTCCCCTTCCATAAGATGGTAAGTGAAAATAGCGACCATAGGCGGATTCCCCAACGTTCCAAATCCAGAGGTGTTTTTCGTATCGATAACCGCACTTCCTGAAAAGATGTAACCATGTTTATCTGGAAAAAGTGCTATTGGCCTATGTTCCCAATGTACCATATCCTTACTTGTAGCATGACCCCAGTGCATGGGCCCCCAAACCGTACTGTCCGGATAATATTGATAGAATAAATGGTATACATCCTCATGATAGACCAATCCGTTTGGGTCGTTCATCCACTTTTCCTCAGGGGAAAAATGAAATTGAGGTCGATACATTTCACTATAGTAATCGCTTTTCGGGGCATCTTCTCTTACCACCGTTTTTCGATCCTGATTTTTACAAGTAAAAGTTACCGTAAGAACCAGAAGTACAAGTGCATTATAGAGGAAATTTTTCATTTCATTACTATTAATTTAGCGTTAAGCACTAAGGTGATGCACCTCTAAAATAGTACCTTTGCTCAAATACAAATACCATTCAATGCGTTTTATTTTAACTTTTTTTCTTTTGCTTTTGGTTCAGTCTTATTCTTGGACGCAGACGAAGATGGACAAAACCTTGAAAAGGTTCAATAAGGAATCCGTTCCTTATATATCCGTGGAAGACCTGAAAACCGAGTCGGTCATCCTTTTGGATACCCGTAAAAAGGAAGAGTATGATGTAAGCCATTTGAAACAAGCGGTATGGGTGGGATATAAAGAGTTTGACGAAAATAAGGTACTGGAGCAAGTTCCCAACAAAAAAGACGCTATTGTGGTATATTGCTCCATTGGCGTACGTTCGGAGAACATAGGGGAAAGGTTACTAGAAATGGGCTACGAAAATGTGCAAAACCTATATGGAGGTATTTTTGAGTGGAAAAACAATGGTGGTAAGGTTTATAATCTAAAGGAGAAGGAAACCGACAGCGTCCACGCTTTTAGCAAATATTGGGGAAAGCTTTTAAGAACGGGAGAAAAAGTCTACGATGCCCCAAGCCAGTAAATGAATTCGGAATAATTTAAACAAGAAGTTCTTGGGAATACTACAAACTAAAAAAGAAGTCCGGGACGAGAAGACCATTGATTTCCATCTGGCAAATTCCAAAAACCTATTACTGATTTTCACCAGAAACCCGGAGCCCGGTAAATGCAAGACGCGTTTAGCGGCGAAGGTTGGAGATGAAGCCGCGCTTGAAATTTATAAGTTTCTCTTAGACCATACCGTAGAAATCACCAAAGATTTGTACGCAAAGAAATGTGTCTATTATTCGGAGGAAATTTGGCAAGAAGAC
>CAJQMW010000581.1 GCA_905479535.1 uncultured Maribacter sp.
AATGTCTTCTTATTGGCTGTACACATTTACCCGAATTCGGCAAATTTATATGATAGTTTAGCTCTGGCTTATCAATACAATAATGATACTGAAAAGGCAATTGCTAATTACAAGAAGTCATTGGAGCTAGATCCTAGTAACCAACATGCAATTGACAGACTTAAAGAACTCAAGGAATAGGCCAGCGCAGATACTAATGTATTTTATAGATCCCTTAGTCGAGGTTTCCCTACGCAATTAATCTTCCATTTGCCGTTTTCCGTTTAGTTAGGTTTTACGTTTAACCATCAAGTCGAGCACTAGTAACATTTTAGTATCTTTGTTTATCAAGTCTTATGCAAGAAATACTAAAAAATATAGACCAGATAAGAAAACTTTGTGATGCCAATAAAGTAAAATCATTGTTTGCATTCGGATCGGTTATTGATAATAAACTGAGGTCCGATAGCGATATTGATTTGGTTGTGGACATTGATGACCTAGATCCATTTTCCTATTCGGACAAGTACTTTAATTTGAAATTTACGCTGGAAGGAATTTTCAATCGTAAAATAGACCTATTGGAGCAACGGTCGATTAAAAATAAATTCCTTAAAAAAGAAATAGACAGGACTAAATTCCAAGTTTATGGAAGCTGATGTCCATGTTTGGCTAGAAGATATAAACCAAGCTATTGAGGAGATATTCTCCTTTCTTTCCCGAAATAAAGACTATTTCGAGTTTCAAAATGACCTAAAAGGAAAACGCGCCATTGAAAGGAACATTGAGATTATTGGTGAACCAGTGCACAGAATTTTAAAGTCAAACCCAACTTTCCCAATATCCAACGCAAGAAAAATAGTAGATACCCGTAATAGAAGCAGTCATGGTTACGATACCGTATCCGATGCTATCATTTGGGGCATTCTTACCAGAGATTTGGAGAAACTAAAATCCGAAGTTGAGGTCTTTTTGAAAGAATAGTCCCTGATTTCCTTTACATACTTTTGCAAGAATATTCTTCTTTAAATACCCTTGGTCATACTTCCCAATTAAACCCCTAGCTTTGCGGTATTAAAAGTCAACCTCATGTCCTCATTTACCGATTTTAAGATTTCTACTCCGCTACGTAATGCTTTGGACGATTTAGGCCTGGAAAATCCCACCCCCGTACAAGAGCAAGCATTTCCGGTGGTTATGAGTGGAAAAGATGTAGTGGGTATCGCTCAAACGGGTACCGGAAAGACTTTTGCTTATCTATTGCCCATTTTGAACTCCTTGCCCTTTTCCAAGGAAAAACATCCTAGAGTATTGATTATGGTCCCCACCCGGGAACTGGTCGTGCAGGTCGTAGAGGAAACGGAGAAATTGGGGAAATACGCTTCTATTAGGGTATTAGGCGTTTACGGTGGTACGAACATGAAGCGACAAAAAGAAGCTTTAGCTGAAGGTTCGGATATTGTTGTAGCCACTCCAGCACGTTTATACGATTTGGTATTGGCTAGAGCCCTTCAATTAAAAGCTGTAAAAAAACTGGTCATTGATGAGGTAGATGTAATGCTGGATTTAGGCTTTCGGTTTCAGTTGACCAATATTTTTGAATTGCTTCCCACGCACCGACAGAACATCATGTTCTAGGCCACCATGACCGATGACGTTGATACGCTCATCCACGATTTTTTTAAAGGGGTAGCAAAGATTTCCATAGCGGTCAGTGGAACTCCCTTGGAAAATATTAAGCAAGTGGGCTATGCAGTGCCTAATTTTTATACTAAGGCCAATTTGCTGGTCCATTTACTTCAAGATTCGGAAGTCTACCATAAAGTGTTGGTTTTTGTGTCCAACAAACGCGGTGCCGATTTGTTGTTCAAAGAGCTTTCCGAATTTTTCAGCGGGGAAATATGTATTATACACTCCAATAAGACACAGAATTACAGACTCCGTTCCATACAACAATTTGATTCGGGCAAAAATAGAATTCTGGTCACTACCGATGTGATGGCACGTGGCTTGGACCTTACGGAAATCTCCCACGTCATTAATTTTGATGTACCCCGTTATCCCGAAAACTACATGCACCGGATAGGAAGAACGGGTAGGGCGGAGAAGGAGGGGACGTCTCTTTTGCTGTTCACCGATAAGGAGTTGGAAGCAAAGGATGCCATCGAGAACTTAATGGATCATCAAATTGAGGTTCTGGAACTTCCTTCGGAAGTTGAGGTCGCGACCCAACTAACCTATGACGAGCGGCCCAAACACGTGGAACGTGAAAATCCTTTGAAAATCAACGAGGAAGAACGTGGTTCCGGACTGCATGAAAAATCCGAAAAGAATAAAAAGGTAAATCAAGGTGGTTCTTACCGGCGTATTATGGAGAAAAAATACAAGAAACCCAAAACCCGTGGCGATAAGAACTACGGCAAGCGGAGAAAAAAATAAGCTACTTTAATAGAAATTCCTATTCCCTATCTTCAAAAGGAACGATTATGCCCTTTTCCAAATAGTTCTTAAGTCCAGAAAGTAATATTGCCCAGCAATAGGAAGATTTTTTAAAATGGGCATTACACTTAGGCCATCCCTCATGAGAAAAATTGAGTGACGTTCCGCCGTTTAGTGGTTCAAGTTCAAAACCGAACGTAGTGCTGTTCCAGTCCGCATCAGACTCGGTCATGGAAATATAAAATCGTTTAGCGGTTTCGCATTGCGTGACCTTGCCATACCAATCATATTCTTCTGTAAAAAAGAAATTATAAATTTCACCCAGCTTGGGTATACCTGAACACTTTTT
>CAJQMW010000582.1 GCA_905479535.1 uncultured Maribacter sp.
TATAGAACTTTGACCAAAACAAATTTGAACCCTTGGATGGTTATAGGTTTCGCTTTTGTCATCGGCGGGGGGATCGGTAATTTAATAGACCGCATATTTTATGGTTCGGTCACCGACTTTTTCCAAATACGGTTGGGAATATTTAGGACCGGTATCTTCAATATGGCCGATGTTGCCGTGACTTTGGGGGTAATCCTGATTTTAGCCTTAAGTCTCAGAAAAAAAGAAGCGTCCTTTTAAAATTTGATAACCCAAACCCTATTGTCCAAGAAACAACATTCCAACCCTACGAACCTTCAAGTCCTTTTTGAGGATAACCACTTGATCGTCATAAACAAAAGACCGGGAGATATCGTTCAAGGAGATAAAACCGGGGATACCCCCTTGAGTGAAGTGGTAAAGGAATACATTAAAGTAAAGTACCATAAGCCGGGGAATGTGTATTTAGGGGTGGTGCATCGATTGGATAGACCCACCTCCGGTATCGTGCTCTTCGCCAGAACCTCAAAAGCGTTACCCAGGCTAAACAAACTCTTCGCAGAAAAAGAAGCTAAAAAAACCTATTGGGCCATTGTCAAAACAATGCCCAAACAGGAAGATAAGCTTATTCATTGGCTGAAGCGCAACCCCAAGCAGAACAAGTCCTATGCGTATATAAAAGAAGTCCCGGATAGTAAAAAGGCTATACTTAGTTATCGAATCTTGAAAGAGCTAAATCGGTATTTCTTATTGGAAATCGATTTGGAAACAGGGAGGCATCACCAGATCCGTTCGCAATTGGCTGCCATTGGAAGCCCAATTAAAGGGGACTTAAAATACGGCTTTGACCGCAGCAATACGGATGGTAGCATTCATCTACATGCCAGAAAACTCCACTTTCAACATCCTGTGAAAAAGGTGCCGCTCACCATTACCGCTTCCCCGCCTCAAGACCCCATTTGGGATGCATGTACCTAATATTCTTGCTTTTAGAAATAATTGACGGCAATAAAGACACTATTATGCTAAAGAAAATACCGGTTTTGCTGCTTTTATGCCTATTGGCTAATTGTGGAAGTTACAATTCAATCGATACCTTTTATAACGTCCACAAAAATGACAATCAAGTTACTGCCATAAGGGTGTCCCAATTCATGCTCACCCTGATCAGCGGAATTTAACCCTAAATGCAATCCCTAGTAGGTAATACCAAGGATTTGAGATAGATGCAGTTTCCAAGTGCAACTCCGGCCAAAACCGATTTTCTAAACAAACAAATATATGACTATCGGACAGTTTGCACATGAAGTCAACTTTTAAGTTTTGTAAAAAAAAACACCTCCCTCTATCCCTCCTTTCTAGGAAGGAAGAAATCGTTTCCCCTCTAAAAAGAGGGGATTAAGGGGTGTGTAGGCCTAAATTTAGCCGTAAATCGTATGATCCGGAAAAAAAGGGGGATAACTTGATCGACGTGCCGACTACAAAAAAAGGCTATGTAACAAATCCGATAGTCATAAACAAATAAACGGTATTACTGGAAATCCCTTTATTAAGGTCTATCGTAAAAACGACCACTTAAAAAGAGACATCGTCTCTATTCGGGAAAAGAAAAATACGGTCAAAGAAATTTTTTATTAATAACAATCAGACGGGTTCTTTTCTCTACTTCAACGGTAACTTTGACCCGGTTAAAATAAGGGATATGGCCAAAAACAATGAGTTCGAGACCTTGGGCGACGGATTACTAAATCAATTCGGGGCAGGTACGCCCGGCATCAGTCCTGAAAACTAATCGGTATATTGTTTATCTAGAAAAGGCTAGTGCTTTTTCCCTAATGATTTGTGATACCGGTTTGTTTTCCAAATGACTTTCTAACCATGAAATGATATCCAAATAGAGGAATGCACGTTTCTCGTAAGGATGGTTCTCGTATTTCTTAAGTTCGGTATGCAATTTTTGGAACTCCGATTTTAGTTCATTGGGATAAATGCTGCCTAGATTCCTTAGGAACTTTATCATTTCTTTTTGCACCGCATGCATATCGTTCATCTTCAATAAAAACTTATAGGTACTTTTTAACTGTACTTCTAAATGGTAATCCATTCCAGCTTCATAATGTGCAACCAAGCTTAAAACCCTTGCGAAACACATAAGATCCTCCCTCATCTTAAGGTTTTTGTTATCTATAATTTTCTTTAAATAGAGAATACACGTTTTATTATCCCCAATACCAAAATACAAACAGGCAATTTTGTAATACAATACCATAACGTGGTGGGCATCAATCCGGTCCCTATGTTTGTTGATACCATATTCAATAATTTTCACCAAATAAAGTCCTTTTTCAAAAGTACCCTCTAGAAAATGCAGGTTTAATTTATTGGCGTTCAAATAAATGAAAACCAGTGAGTTTACATTGTCGTTTTTAGGAAAATCCTTCTCCTTTAAAGTAAGCTCCAGCTGCTGAAGTACTTCTTTAAATTGCGAGCTGTATTTTACGTAGAACAAGGATTCTAGTAAATAATGATTTCCCTTTAAAAAGAAAACTGGATTTAGATAAATCATTTCTTTGTTCTCATAGAACAAGTCCACCCACTTGGATGCATATTTATAACAGGAAAGGAAATCCTGCGTTAGAAAACTATACCACAGATGGGCTTTGTACAACCATAATTTTTCACGGAAACCTAAAGTATCCAAATCATATTTCGGTAAATGTTTTTCAAAATATTTCTTGACTTTTTGATAGTCCTCATCACTCCTAACGTACCCTACTTTCAGCATCATCCCATAGAGTTGTAAGGACAGGTTGGAGAGCTTGCTCGTCATCACGTTCTGCCCCGATAATTCTTTTGCCTGTACGGCAAGTTCATTGGCCCGATCCGGAATGCTACGGGTAATATATTGCGTCTCTATTATTTTTTCTAGCTCTACGATTTCATAGGCTATATTCTTCTCCTCGTTTTCAATGGCAACCGTTTTGGCCTTGTCCAGAATCTTAAGGCTTTGTTTATACAATCCCTTTTGGTATAAAATGGTTGCAAAATCCAATTGTTCCCTAATCTGAACACGAATATTTTGGTTTACTGGATTTAACCGTAAACTCACCAAAATC
>CAJQMW010000583.1 GCA_905479535.1 uncultured Maribacter sp.
CGTTTTAGTTGTAATTGACGACACCAATTGGAAGCAGAAGTACAATTTTGAAAATTATTTTAATGACTCTGAGGAAAGGTCTGATCGAAAAGAGAGAACAAAAAATCTATTTTATGTTTCCTGTTCAAGGGCAAAGGAAAACCTAGTCGTATTGGCACTTTCACAAATGGGGTCTTCTTCAATGCAAACAATTAACAACTGGTTTGGCTCCGAAAACATTACAAGAATTTAAGTAGAACTAAGATTTCTTACCCAAAAACCTTGCGCGAGAATCCTATCTGGTTTTTGTAGGTTCCGACAGATGAGCTAAGCGCTAAGCAAAAATCGGATTGTGCATATCTATTTTGTATCACCACAAAAAGAAGTGAAACTTTTCAACCATCATGTAATTTCAATAAAACTATCCCTCGAAAAATCTATATGCTCATTCAAATCAACATAGCCCAACTGATTGCACAACATAGTAGTAGTCCCAAGTTGCATGCGGTTACCAAGATTTCTATGTACATGGCCATAAATCCAGTAATCAATATTTGATTTGGTAATATAATCGGTTTTATCAACAACGAAAGCATCGTTAAGTGAACTGCCCTTAAATTCCGGGGAATTGCATAGGGGCGTGGGCAAATGATGGGTAACCAACACCGTTTTGCCGCTATGATTTTCGAGACTTTGATTCAAAAAATTAAAAGCCTCCGCATGAAGCTGATTAAAATCATCAACGCCTAGCCGCCTATCACCCATTCGGATTTTATAGAAGTCATTGACGCCTCTGGACACCGAGTTTCTGTTTTCAGCATGTATATGGCTCCAAAATGTAGAAAAAAGTAGCGTCAGGTCAGCTATAATTACAGATTGATTATTTAGAAGGAACACGTTAGGTTGCAACTCCCATTTAAAAGGCTCTTTGTGCAAAGCCAAATCATATCCGCCATAGTATTCATGATTGCCGGCTATAACATAAGTTTGATCGTAATGGTCAGATGCCCATTTAAAAAAATCCAGATTTTCAAAATTATTTCCTAGATAGTAAGTATCTCCGGCAACAATGAGAATCTCCCCTGAAGGTATTAAAGGGTTATTCGCTAGCCATCTTTTGTTTTTGGCAAACTCTAAGTGCAAATCAGAACAGTATTGAATTCTCACTATATTTCAATTTAGAAAAAGAAAAGTAAGAAGATAAATTGATTTTATTTCATTTTACCATAAATGCCAATGGCAACAATAGGGTATTGTAAAATGCTGCAAAGAAGTAAAAAAGGGGCAAAAATGCAGCACGATTGCAGCACGCTGATTAACTTTTATTTAACATTAATATTTTCATAACATTGAATATCAAATACTTATAAATAAAAAAGCCTCGAAAAATCGAGGCTTATGCGGTCTGGACGGGACTCGAACCCGCGACCCCCTGCGTGACAGGCAGGTATTCTAACCAACTGAACTACCAGACCGTGGCGTTTAGCGTGTGCAAATATACATTGCTTATTCAATTGCACAAACAATTTTATTTAAAATTAAGTCCTAACTATAAAAATTTGTTACGTTCCACCAGAAAGGTATTCAGAATGGTGGAAAAATCCGCTTTTATATCAACGGCTACATATTTAATTCTGTATTGGGAGCATTTAAGTTTTATAGTGGAAAGGTAATTGGCCAATTCCTTTTCATATGCTTCTTTAATATTGTTGGCGTACAGGTCCAAATACTGACCGGTCTCAACATCTATAAATCTTTTTGGGGTATTCTCAAAATTGAAGTGCAGTTCTTTCTCCTTATCCAACAAATGAAAGAGGACCACTTCATGCTTATTGTATTTTAAATGTCGCAAGGCCTCAAAAAGCTCTTCATCGGATTTTTCCGTTTGGAACATGTCCGTAAACAAAAAAATAAGACTACGTCGTTTTATCTTTTCCGCAATTTGGTGTAAGTAGGTGTAGGTGGCCGTTTCTTTTGGTGGCTGTTCGGCCATTCCAATTTCACTTAATTTGGCCAACAGCATTTGAAAGTGTCTTTCACTGCCTTTTTCGGGGGAGTAATAATTATATTTATCCGAATAAATACTCAAACCCACAGCATCCCGCTGTTTCTTGAGCACGTTCATTAAAGCGGCAATGGCCAGAACTCCAAACCCGATTTTATTCAAACTCCCTAGACCTAGTTCTTTAACCTTCGGGTAGTACATAGACGCTGAATTATCCAAAATCATATGGCACCTAAGATTGGTCTCTTCTTCGTAGCGCTTGGTATACAGCTTATCGGTCTTGGCAAAAAGCTTCCAATCTATATGTTTGGTGCTTTCGCCATTATTATAAATCTTATGTTCAGCAAATTCTGCAGAAAACCCATGAAAGGGACTCTTGTGGATACCACTTATAAAACCTTCCACAACTTGGTCCGCCAGAAGTTCCAAGTTTTGAAAAAGCGAGGCCTTATTTAATTCGGATTGTAGGTTCATAGGTGTAAAGATAAGGAAGATGGGTCGTGGATGATTTTGGAATTGTGACCAACTTCACCAACACCCCTATAATCCCCTCAAGGGGATAATTTCTCTACAATCAAAAAAACCTGCGGAAAGCAGGCTTTTTTGATTTTTTTATGTTTCCCCCTTTGGGGGCTAGGGGGCTTACAGCACTGCGTCAATTGCGTCCGTATAGACTTTCTTTGGGGAAACCCCTACTTGTCTGCTCACGATTTCACCATCTTTGAATACCAATACCGTTGGAATATTACGGACACCGTATTTAGCTGCGAACTCCTGATTGGCATCCACATCAACCTTTCCAACCACTGCCTTTCCTTCATAATCGTTACTAACTTCATCGATTATTGGGCCGACCATTCTACATGGACCGCACCAAGCTGCCCAAAAGTCCACTACTACCGGTTTATCACTTTTCAAAACTACCTCGTCAAAAGTAGCGTCTGTTATTTCTAATGCCATTTTGTTTACTTTTATCGGTTACGCAAAGTTAGTCAAATATTCTGCTCAAACCTTACCTCTGTAATAATCGTTTTGACTATATCGGTATCAATCTTGTCTATCTAGAGGGTTTTGCTAGCTTATGGTCAACTTTTTGGTCAATTCAATTTATAGTGAACCTGGTTATCCTCTAATTGTTTTAGAAGCTCACTGGAGATTTGAACTTTCTGTTTCCTACTGGATAAATTTACCTTAATCTGCTCTTCCATTTCATAAACCACAAAATTTAAAGGGTGATTTCCTTTGTGTGGTACCAAGGTATCCTTTAATTGATGTATTCCTTCTTTCTTCAGTTCGTCTATGTTAAGCTTTATCGTCAGCTTTTTAGCATAGCTGTCCATTACTTCTTGAAGTAGCATAAAGCTATTGTACTGTAGTCTTGGGTCACCTTTTTTACCCGTTTCGCGGTTGGTCCACCCTTCCCTTACAAATACTTTGAGATAGACAAATGAATTGATCATGAGGAAATGACGGAACTTAAGGTACTCCTCACCAAAAATTCGAAACTCGTAGGAATCGGTATAGTCTTCCATGCAAAAAACAGCCCACCCTTTGCCGTTCTTGGAAACTCGATGCTGCACGTCCGTAATCACTCCTGCAAAGGAAAGCTCCCTATTTACGTAGTTTTCCAATTCGTTTGCATTGGAAACACCTGCATTGCAAAAAGCATTGATTTCCGTTTTAAAATCATCAAGCGGATGTCCGGAAATATAGATGCCAACGACCTCTTTCTCTCTTCGAAGTTTTTCCATGGTTCCCCATTCCTCACAAGGTGGCACTATGGGTTCTGGAATTTCGGCATCGCTCATTCCGCCGAACATATCCATCTGCGAGGAGTTTTTGTTCTCTTGATATTTTGCGGCGGATCTAATTACCTTTTCCAAAAACGTCACCCCGTCTCCCTCGTCGTGAAAATACTGTGCACGATGTGTTGTTCCAAAGGAATCAAACCCTCCTGCTACGGCCAAGTTTTCAAATGCTTTCTTGTTAGCTGACCTCAAATCAATTCTTTTGGCCAAATCAAAAACTGATCTATAACTACCGTCTTTTTTCCGGTTTTCCACAATGGTCTCTACAGCGGAGCGGCCAACTCCTTTAATGGCCCCCATGCCAAAACGCACGGCACCCTGTTTATTTACGGCAAACTTGTAATAAGATTCATTTACGTCCGGGCCTAAAACCTCCAGCCCCATACGCTTGCACTCTTCCATGAAAAAGGTGACTTGCTTTATGTCGTTCATATTATTGCTCAACACCGCGGCCATATATTCGGCAGGGTAATGTGCCTTTAGATAGGCTGTTTGGTAAGCAATGTACGCATAGCACGTGGAGTGACTTTTGTTAAAGGCATAGGCGGCAAAAGCTTCCCAATCCTTCCAGATTTTTTCCAATGTTTCCACGGGATGCCCATTGGCGGCTCCACCTTCCAAAAATTGGGGTTTCATTTTTTGGAGTACGGAAAATATTTTTTTACCCATCGCCTTTCGCAGAACATCCGCATCACCTTTGGAGAAGCCCGCCAATTTTTGGGAAAGCAACATCACCTGCTCTTGGTACACCGTAATCCCATACGTTTCCTTCAAGTATTCCTCCATATCGGGAAGGTCATAGGTGATTTCTTCCTCGCCGTGTTTCCGCGCAATAAAGCTGGGGATATATTCCATCGGTCCCGGACGATACAATGCATTCATAGCGATGAGGTCATCAAAAACCGTAGGTTTTAGGTTTTTCATGTGCTTTTGCATTCCCGGCGATTCGTACTGGAATATTCCTACCGTATCCCCACGCTGGAAAAGCTCGTATGTTTTCTCATCATCCAACGGAAAATCATCGGGGACCAAATCTATTCCTGTTCTGGCCTTAACAATTTTCACCGTGTCCTTGATGAGGGTCAGTGTTTTTAACCCCAAGAAATCCATCTTAAGGAGTCCCGCACTTTCCACCACGGAGTTGTCGAACTGGGTCACGTATAGGTCGGAATCTTTTGCGGTGGACACAGGGACGAAATTGGTGATGTCATCTGGGGTGATGATGACCCCGCAAGCGTGGATTCCTGTATTTCGGAGCGAGCCTTCAAGCACCCGGGCCATCTTTACGGTCTGCCCTTCGAGATCATCCCCTTCGGAGATGTTCAACAGTTCATTGACTTTTTCAAGTTCATCGGAACGGAATCTCTTTCGCAAATCAGCTTCCTCAACCCCAAAAATCTTGTTCAACTTGGACATATTGGGGATAAGCTTGGCAATACGGTCGGCATCACTCAATGGAAGATCTAGAACCCGTGCCGTATCCCTGATGGAGGATTTGGCAGCCATAGTACCATAGGTAATAATTTGTGCTACCTGATTCGACCCATATTTGTTGATTACATAATCCATGACCCTACTTCGTCCTTCGTCATCAAAGTCAATGTCAATATCGGGCATGGATACCCTATCGGGATTCAGGAAACGCTCAAAAAGGAGGTCGTACTTGAGTGGGTCAATATTGGTAATGCCCAAACA
>CAJQMW010000584.1 GCA_905479535.1 uncultured Maribacter sp.
AAGCACTTGTTTTAAAGCGCCGGCACCAGCTATGATCAGTAAAACCATGGTTATTCCTGTTATGGCGCTGGCTACAGAATCCATAACTTCTTTCATTTTTTTACCACGGGCCAGACCTAAGGTATAAATGGCCACTAAAACCGAAATAAGCATGGCAATAACTGGATTACCTAAAAACACCAAAATAACTTGCAGCAAAGAGCCTTCCGGTAGAATAATAGATGCCAAAGCGGCTATGGCAATCAGGATTACAGGCAGCAAAGCGGTAAAAATACTGATTCCAGTACCGGGCATTTCTTCGTCCTTTAGAATTACAGGATTCAAAAATTCCTTTAAGGGAGTTGCTTTAATATTTTTCATGGTCCTTGATAATAGCGGACCCGCAACGATTATGGCCGGTATGGCCACTATAATTCCATAGAGTAGGGTTTTACCAATATCCGCATTAAAGGTAGCCGCAATGGCGGTTGGAGCAGGATGTGGAGGTAAGTAGCCATGTGTTACGGATAAGGAGGCCAGCATAGGAAGACCCACATAGAGTAGGGGTAGCCCCGTTGCTGCCGCGATGGTAAAGACTAGCGGAATTAGAATCACGAAACCCACGGAATAAAACATGGGAATACCAACTATAAACCCAGTAAGTACAACTGCCCATTGAATATTCTTCTTTCCGAATTTATCAACAAGTTTAGTCGTAATTCTTTGAGCGGCTCCACTATCGGCAACCAATTTTCCCAACATAGCACCTAAGCCTAAAATGATAACCAAAAACCCTAAAATATTTCCAATTCCTTTTTGAATGGAATCAATGACGGTAACAGGTTCCATGCCCTCGGCTATTCCAACAAACAGCGAGACGATTATGAAAGTGATAAAAGCATTGAGTTTGAATCTTGTAATAAGTATAAATAATAGTACTATTCCAAGAATAACTATGAGTAATGGCATTATATGGTTGATTATCTATAGAACTAAGACTTAAATATAGTGTAAATAATTAGGATGACTGAGTCGTGAAATATTATTGAATAATTTTCTCAATATCTATTTTTAGAGCAATATAAAAGAAGCTAATGCTTAAAAATGATAAGCTAACATCTGCTATAAATCAAAGTTCGTTAAATCTTCAGTTATAGGATTATTATCTAATAATCAATTTTTATCACATCCATAAGTTCCTGATTGGTTGATTCTCAATCTTACATTTGTGTTCCGGCCACTACCTTTTCAACCTATTTTCCCTTATATTTAAGTGACTAATTCAAAACTTAAAAAATAGATGCGTTTACTAAAATTACTCCCACAAGCAGTAGCTTTCTTATTATTTATTGGAACAATTTCGATAAAAGCTCAAACTGAGGAAAAAGAACCCCTTTGGGGTGATAAAACCTTTTCCGGTTTAAAATTTAGAAGTGTGGGTCCAGCCTTTATGTCCGGACGACTATCGGACATTGCTATAGACCCTACTAACGAAAATATATGGTATGCCGCCGTGTCATCCGGTGGTCTTTGGAAAACAGTAAATTCCGGGACTACATGGAAACCTTTGACAGACAAGGAATCTTTTTATGCCACCGGCTGTGTAACGATAGATCCCAATAATTCCAATACTATTTGGTTGGGAACAGGAGAAAACAACGGAGGGCGTCACATTGGTGTAGGGCATGGTGTTTACAAGAGTATGGATGGAGGCGCTACATGGGAGGATATGGGTCTGAAAAAGTCGGAACATATTTCTAAAATAATCGTTCATCCGGAGAATCCCGATGAGGTATGGGTAGCCTCCCAGGGACCCTTATGGAGTTCGGGCGGAGATCGTGGTTTGTATAAGAGCTCGGATGGAGGAAAGACCTGGAACAAGACTTTGGGCATAGACGAATGGACAGGGGTTACTGACCTCGTTATTGACCCAAGAAACCCGGATGTGCTCTACGCAGCTTCTTGGCAGCGGCATAGAACTGTAGCTGCTTACATGGGCGGCGGCCCAAAAACGGCCTTGTACAAAAGTGTTGACGGCGGTGAAAATTGGTTGAAATTGGAAAACGGGCTTCCCAAAGGAAATTTGGGTAAAATAGGTCTTGCCATTTCTCCCATACAGCCAGATGTTCTGTATGCCGCGATAGAATTGGAAAGAAGAAAGGGTGCGGTATATAGGTCCGAGGACCAAGGTATAAGTTGGAAAAAAATGTCCGAAACTGTATCCGGAGGTACAGGACCACACTACTATCAAGAATTGGTAGCGTCGCCTCACGTTTTCGATAAAATATATTTAATGAATGTAAGAGTGCTCGTCTCAGATAATGGCGGAAAGGATTTTTACACCATGAAAGAGGATGATAAGCATGGCGATAACCACTCTCTTACGTTTAAACAAAATGACCCTAATTATCTTTTGATGGGTTCCGATGGTGGTATTTATGAAAGTTTTGATAATTCCGAGACTTGGAAATTCGTTGGAAATCTACCTATTACCCAATTCTACAAGGTTGCCGTGGACGATGCGGAACCATTTTATAATATATATGGAGGTACTCAGGATAACAATTCTCAAGGCGGGCCGTCTAGAACCTTTAAGGAAAATGGAATAGCCAACCAGGATTGGTTCGTGCTTTTGGGAGGTGACGGACATCAACCTGCTACAACCCCAGGGAATCCAGATGTAATGTATGCCCAATCCCAACAAGGAAATCTGCACCGCGTGGACCGTACCACTGGGGAAGCTGTCTATATTCGTCCACAGTCAAAGCCTGGCGAGGATTATGAACGTTTCAATTGGGATTCTCCCATATTGGTTAGCAATCATGACCCCAAACGTTTATATTTCGCCTCACAGCGGGTCTGGCGTTCGGATGATAGGGGAGATAGTTGGACACCAATTTCGGAGGATTTAACGAAGGATCAGGAAAGGCTGACGCTTCCTATAATGGGAAAACAACAAAGTTGGGATGCGGTTTGGGACGTGTATGCGATGTCTACCTATAATACCATAACATCCTTGTCTGAATCTCCAATCGATGAAAACATTATATTCGCCGGAACCGATGATGGCCATATTCAATATACGAAAAATGGTGGTGATAGCTGGACGAATGTTCCGGTAGGTTCAATATCCGGATGTCCCAGTACCGCTTTTGTTAATGATATAAAAGCCGATTTACATGATCCAAACATCGCTTACGTTAGCTTGGATAACCACAAATACGGAGATTATTCCCCGTATTTATACAAAACCGTCGACGGTGGAAGAAAATGGTTTTCCATAACCAATGGACTTCCCAATGGTTCTTTGGTTTGGAGGTTGGTT
>CAJQMW010000585.1 GCA_905479535.1 uncultured Maribacter sp.
ATGCCCCCAGTACCATCAGACTCTTAAGTAGCGTAATCTTCATAAATAGTTAATTTTAAGTTGAGTTAATTTAATTTCAAGAGTTAAAAATATGTAAAATTGCCGTCAAAATCAGTTTTGGCCGTATTTAGATACTACGAAACCGTTTTCGTGTTAATAACTTTCTGATTTTGGGAGTTTGCTAATTGATTATCCAATATATTATTCGATTCGCAATTATAATGATGACAAAATATGAAATTCTGATTGCTAACAAATATAGGTATTTTTATTTTGTCCGTATAAAGCCCTTCTTGAAGACATTGCAAGGGTTGCTGAAAAATCCCCTATAATAAATATTACTTTTGGTAATTTTAATACCTAAATTTCGTATATATTTCCATGTCCCTAAATTTAAAACGGTCGTTTTGAAAAGAAAAATAACGTTAAAGCATATTGCCAGAGAATTGGAAGTTTCAATCTCTACGGTCTCAAAAGCTTTAAAAAATAGTGATGAAATTAGTAGGGATACCAAAGACAAGGTTCAGGCTTTCGCAAAGTTGTACAATTACAAGCCTAACAATATTGCCATAAGTTTAAAGAACAAAAGGACAAAAAACATTGGGGTTATCATTCCGGATATTGTCCACCATTTTTTTACAACAGTTTTTAGGGGAATTGAAAAGTACGCTAATAAGAGGGGTTATAATGTTATCGTCTGTGTGTCCGATGAATCCTTTGACAAAGAAGTCATAAATATGGAAATGCTTGCCAATGGTAGTATCGATGGTTTTATAATGTCCTTATCTGCGGAGACCCAAGCGAAAAATGATTTTAATCACCTCAAAGAGGTTACGGAGCAGGGAATCCCGTTAGTGCTCTTTGATAGGGTAACTGATGAAATATTGTGCGACAAAGTAATTCTTAACGATAGGGAAATTGCCTATGAGGCAGTTGACTCGTTCATAAAAGCCGGTCGAAAAAAAATTGCCCTAATTACTACAGAGAGTTACTTCAATGTAAGTATAAGCAGGGCAAAAGGTTACGAGGAAGCCCTTTTGGCCAACAATATTGATTTGAACGATGATTTAGTCATTGTTTTGCCCTATGACAATTTGGACGAAAAACAGATCGGTGATTTTTTCAAGGACAATGATATTGATGCCGTCCTCTGCGTTAACGAAATATTCGCTATCCATTGTATGGGAATGGCCCAAAAGCTGGGTTTTAAAGTTCCCGAGGATATTGCTTTTATCGGTTTTACAGATGGTATTTTATCCAAATATTCCAAACCTAGGCTTACTACCGTGGCACAGCATGGAGACAAAATGGGGGAGCTGTCGGCAGAGATGCTCATAGATAGGGTAGAAAACGAAAGCGAGGAAACGGAAGAGGTTTTCAGGACCGAAGTTATAGAGGCCACCTTGATCAAGAGGGAGTCTACAATCAATTAATTTAATTAGCCCGTTATGCATTTTGATTGGATTACTAAAACGGATGTAAATTCGAGTGTTTTTTCGAAATATAACGGAGAAAAAATGTATCGAGAATTTTTTTTGGACGCAGAAGGTTCTCGATACACTGGATGTTACAATAAAAAAATTGTAACATCCAGCACGCGAACTGACATTTTACACTTAAATTATTCAAAATGCACAACAGGTTTTAGTTAAACAGTCCGTATGCAAAAGATTGGATTTATTTTTGATTTGGATGGCGTTATTGTGGACACTGCCAAATATCATTATCTCGCCTGGCGTAAATTGGCCAATGAGCTCGGCTTCGATTTTACCAAGGAGCAGAACGAGCTTTTTAAAGGGGTCAGCAGAAAACGATGTTTGGAGATTCTGCTGGATATCGGTAACATCGAAGCGGACCAAGAGCAATTTAACAGATGGATGGTGGATAAAAATATAGATTATTTAGCATACATAGAAAAGATGGATGCCTCTGAGATATTGCCAGATGTGCCTAGGGTACTTACGTATTTGAAAGCGAGAAAAATCCCAATAGCCCTAGGTTCGGCGAGTAAAAACGCAAAGCCTATATTGGAGAAAGTAGGTTTGTTGCCCTATTTTGACAGCATTGTAGATGGGAACAGTGTATCCAAGGCCAAGCCGGATCCAGAAGTATTTTTAATAGCTGCAAGGAATTTAGGTGTTGATGCCAAAAAATGTGTTGTTTTTGAAGATGCCGTGGCTGGTATACAGGCGGCCAATAAAGCGGGTATGCTGAGCATTGGAATAGGAGATGCAGATATCTTATCGGAGGCTTCGCATAATTTTAAGGATTTCACCGAAATTGATGATAATTTTTTAGAGAAGCTTTTAAACTGATTTCTAAATTCTAATTTTGCCAGGATTTTATAAGGGAGCTCCAATTTAAATGGAGTGTAATTAACAGATTGTATAAGCATGAATCAAGATTATATAAAGCCGGATAACTGGTCCATAATCGAAGAGGGTTTTGACGCTGAACAAGTTAAATCGTCCGAAAGTATTTTTAGCATAGGTAATGGTGCCATGGGGCAACGGGCCAATTTCGAGGAAACCTATACGGGAGCGACTTTTCAAGGCAGTTATATCGCCGGGGTTTACTATCCTGATAAAACCAGGGTGGGTTGGTGGAAAAATGGCTATCCGGAATATTTTGCAAAGGTTTTGAACGCGCCTAATTGGATCGGTATAAAGGTCTATGTTAACGATGACGAATTGGATTTGGCCACGTGTAAAAAAATATCCAATTACCGTAGAGAGCTCAACATGAAGGAGGGATGGTACAAACGAAGCTTTGTGGCCACGCTACCTAATAACCTAAACATCGATGTGTCCATCGTGCGGTTTTTAAGCTTGGATTTGGACGAATTGGGAGCTATTTCCTACAATGTTACGCCTATTAAAACCGATGCTACCATTACTTTAGAGCCTTATCTGGACAGTGGTATAAAAAATGAGGACAGCAATTGGGACGATAAGTTCTGGAATACCACCAATGTCGCTGCTGAAGACAATCGTGCGTA
>CAJQMW010000586.1 GCA_905479535.1 uncultured Maribacter sp.
ACACTTGGCGGTACGACCCCAGGAAATACTTTTGGCGGGAGTTATAAGATTTCAAATGAAAAGTTATCCATTACCGAATTGGTCACAACCGAAACTGCCGATACGGCCTATGGTCAACTTTTCTATAAATCTTTGAACGATAGCCGAGATGATACAACAAGGGGTTCTATTTTTCAGATTGAAAAAATTGAAAACAATAACCTACAGTTAAACTACACCACGGGTAAGTATCTCCTTCTCGAAAAGCAATAGTTAAAGTTTATTTTTAAATGGATTTATTCCATATTTTTGGAATAAATCCATTAAATGTCAAAGAGTACGCCCTTAAAAGGAAGGGGAGCCCAGCTCAACACCCCAAATAAATTTTTGGAGCATGTCTACGAAAAGCGAGGTGATTTTCTGGAGTTCTGCCGTATTGAAGGGGAAGAGGCCGACAATAATAGGACCCAATACATACCTATTTTCCCTAAGACCATTGTAAACAAGGTCACTAGTCCCGATGTGGGGATGCAATATTCCATGAATTCCTATCAAGGATGCGAGCATGGCTGTATTTACTGTTACGCAAGAAATACCCACGAATTTTGGGGGTATAGTCCGGGACTGGATTTTGAACGAAAAATTTTGGTAAAAAAGGACGCTCCAAAACTTTTGGAGTCCAAACTAAAAAGTAAAACGTGGAAAGCCTGTACCATTGTAATGTCCGGCAATACGGATTGTTACCAGCCTGCCGAGAAGAAGTTCGAGATTACCCGTGCCTGTTTGGAGGTGTTTTTAAAATACAGACACCCAGTAGGAATCATTACAAAAAATGCCTTAATTTTAAGGGATTTGGATATTCTGAAAAAACTGAACGAGCATCAACTTATAGGTGTGAATGTTTCCATTACCTCCTTGTCAGAGGATACCAGACGAATCTTGGAACCTAGAACCGCAACAATTAAAAAGCGATTGGAAACTATACGGATTTTATCAGAAAATGACATCCCTGTGAATGCCATGCTAGCTCCGATCATTCCCGGAATCAATAGCCATGAAATATTTCATCTGGCCAAAGCGGTTTCTGAAAACGGCGCTAGGTCTTTCGCTTTTACCGTGGTGAGGTTGAACGGAGCCATAGGGGGCATCTTTACCGACTGGATAAAAAAGACCATGCCCAATAAGGCGGATAAGGTTTTACATCAGATTAAAGAATGCCATGGCGGCACACTAAATGACAGTCGCTTTGGAATTCGAAGTCGTGGCGAAGGTAAAATTGCTACGCAAATCCATGATTTGATGCACTTGGCCAAACGTAACTATTTTAAGGACAAAACCTTCCCCAAATTAAGAACGGACCTTCACGAAGCTTTCAAGAACGGGCAAATGAAATTGTTTTAAATTATTTCAATCCATTTTTTCATAAACCACTTCACCATCAAAAATGGTCATCGCTATCTTGGTGTCCATCAGTTTGTCCTCCGCCACTTTCATGATATCCTGATCATAAATAGTGAAATCTGCGAACTTACCAGCGGTTATCGATCCTTTAATATCTTCTTCAAAAGCACCATAGGCAGCATCTAAGGTATAGGAACGTAACGCTTGTTCCCGTGTCATCTTCTGGTCGGGTTCATACCCGCCCTCTGGAGTACCCTTCAAGGTCTTTCGACTTACACTTGCGTAAAAGCTGGCAATTGGGTTCAGGGGTTCTACGGGAACATCGGTTCCGTTAACAATGGGGATACCACTTTTCAACAGGGCTTGCCACATGTAAGCACCTTCTTTGATCCGTTTTTCGCCCAATCGGTCAATGGCCCAAGGCCTGTCCGAAGACATATGAACGGCTTGCATGGCAGGGATGACACCGAGTTCCGCAAAACGGGGAATATGATCCGGATGTAAATGTTGCTCATGTTCTATTCTAAATCTATGGTTCGATTTCAAATCGGGCAGTTCCTTAAATGCGTCTTCATAACGGTCCAATATTTCTTGATTGGCACGATCGCCAATGGCATGGGAGCACACTTGAAATCCGTTTCGTAATCCATTCAGCGAAGTCTCTTTTACAAATTCCATGGGCAAGGTTTCGTGACCAAAATGTCCGGGTCTATCCGTATAGGACTCCAAAAGCCAAGCGCCTCGGGAGCCCAAAGCGCCGTCACAATTTAATTTCACTGAGCGGACCGTCAATAGGTTATCAGGGTCTACCATAGGACCTTTTTCATACCATTCATTTAGTAAATCCTTGTCCCAACCTGTAAGCATGGCGTACATACGAACCTTCATTTTGTCCGCGGTTTTCATTTCATCGTACAGCTGAATGGTTCCTTTTCCTATGCCCGCATCATGAAAGCCCGTAATCCCGTTTCTATGGCAAGCAGCTACTGCCAGTTCAAAAGCTTTGGCATCCTTTTCGGGAGTCGTCTCCGGGATATGTTGCGTGATTAGCGTCATGGCGCGCTCATTGAAAATACCGGTAGGTCTTCCCAGTTCGTCGCGCATCACTTCTCCTCCTTCAACTTGAAATTTATCAATACCATCTTTGGAAAGGATTTCCAAACCGGCTATCTCCATGGCCTTCGAATTCGCAAAGCCCGCATGGCCACTCGCATGCCGCAGGTAAACCGGATTGTCGGGGGATACCTCGCTGAGCTTGTAGTGTGTCTGAAAGCCATGTACGGTATCTGTAGGCATTACGTCCCATTTGCTTTGGTGCCATCCCCTACCGGTAATCCACTCGCCCGGAGCCACTTTTTCAACTTCGGCTGCTACGGCATCCACTATTTCTTGGTAGCTTGTCGTGTTCATCAGATCGAGGTTCAGCTCGTTGTAACCCAATCCCATAAAGTGCCCATGACCTTCTATGAGACCTGGGGTCATGGTCTTGCCCTTTAAATCTATGATTTGGGTTTGGGCCGTTTTAAACCGTTCCGCTTCTGCTAAACTACCGGCAAAAAGTATGGTGTCTCCACTGGTAGCAACTGCCTCTACCATGGTTTGGGTGGAATCTACCGTGTAGATGGGACCACCATGAACAAGTAAGGTGGCGGAAGGTTTTTCAGGGTTGGAGCAGGCTACCAATGAAAGTAGCACAAATGTTAAAGAGAGAAAAAGTGATTTTAGAGTTCTCATAAGTATTTTTTATTCGTATCGATTAAAATCCGTGGCAATTTTATAAACTGCTTATCTATTTCGCTCATGCTAAAGTCAAATACATTCTAAAGTATTAAAAAAGATTTAGAAAATTATAACACCCAATCTTGCAACATGCTGTTATTCAATGTCATGAATGCTGTGAGTCTGTCTAATAAAAACCTGAGTTTGGACAACGTATGGACAACATGTTTAAAGTGGATAAGCAATTTTTATAATTCAAATTCGGTTTGATTAGACCCCGTATCAAAAATATGTGGATAGTGTACTCTTGCGTTTTTGAACATAAATTCAA
>CAJQMW010000587.1 GCA_905479535.1 uncultured Maribacter sp.
AACAGAAAAGGGATTTTAGTGGCGCACAGGTAACCGGTGGTGCCATCTTTGAAGCGGAATTGGACCTCTCCCACCCCATAAATTTCGGCTATAAAAATAACAACCTGGCTTTGTTCAGAAACACAAATGTCTTTATAGAACCGGATAAGGACGGTTATAACAACCCAATTACCTATGCGAACAATCCATTATTGAGTGGCTATATCTCCGAAGAGAACTTAGAGCTTCTTAAAAATTCCGTTCCCTTTCAGGTTCAGCGTCTAGGCAAGGGAAGGGTAATCGCGTTTACGGACAATACCAATTTTAGGGCCTTTTGGTACGGCACCAACAAATTGTTGATGAACGCCATCTTTTTTGGCGAGATGATGTAAGGAACCAATCCAAGATTCTTTAGAAGTTAGTTCTATGGTCATTTCCAGCCTGCTGATAGGTGAGCTGGATGTGCCAAGAGAATTGAATAGTCCGCTATAGGTTTCCGTATTTAACAACCAGCCAGTTGAAGGTAAAAATCCCTAATACGGTTAAAACGGCTACCGCGAAATTTATCGACAATAATAAAATAATAAATAACAAAAGGTAATATATTGCAAAACCTATAAACGCTGTTGCAAATAGCATCGTTGCCATGAATTCAGGTTCCCAAACCTTGGGTTTCATCACAAACCGCCAAAACAAGACTAATGGCAAATTCAATACGATAAAAAGCGGAGTGAAAAGTGAAATCTTTTTACTTCGTTTTTGCGGAGTGACAATATCTCCCATAGGTTTGCCCAAGAGTTCTTGAATAACATTATTGGTTTCCTTCGGGTCCAAAAAGTTATTGTTCCTTTCATACAACTTGGCTTCCACTTTTTCATAATTTGCCTTTGGTGGTATGTGTGTGGTCAACCTTTGTAAATTTTGCGTGATGCTTTCTTTTAATCGAATCACGGTTGAAGGTAAGTCGGTCTCTTGATAAATGGATTGAAGGGCGATAGGTGTCCCATAATAGAGTGAAACCTCATCCGGAAAACGAACCGCATCTTTATAATTCAATCCAACCGGGACCAGTTGAATATCCAAATCAGGATACTTTTCAAGAGCCCTGAACAATATCCGAGTAAAGCCTTTACTTAGGGGCCTTACCGACCTTTTAAGATTGTGGTTGGCTTCGGGGAACATAGCTAAAGCCGATTTTCTTTTAAGGATGTCGGCACACTTATCAAAAATTGCCTCGTTCTTGGGTAGTGCATGCCTGCCATCCCGAATACGGTATATGGGAATCATTCTGAAAAAGTTGAAAATAGCGTCCAAAAAGGGTTTGCCAAAAATATCCGAACGGGTAAGAAAATAAGGTTTTCGGTTACAATCTGTAACTATAAGCAAGACATCCATCAAAGCACTTTGGTGGTTGGGCAGAAAAAGTACCGGTTTGTCCTTGGGAACATTTTCCATACCAACGATTTCTATTTTTTTGTAGTAGCAGTGTAGCCCTGCTTTTACTACCGACTTTATAGCGCTGTAGAGTACATTTTTCAAACTAAAGCTTCTTTTTCCGTTGATTTATAGTTCCAAATACTTGCCAGCACCAATCCGGAAACAATATGCCATATACCCCAAAAGGCTGCCAATAACGCCATTCCCCCTAAACCATCGAAAAATGTAAAAATCAACAATAGGCCCAGTCCAGAATTTTGTATACCGGTTTCAATGGTAATAGTCTTTACGTTTTTCTGGGTTAGACCAAAAATCCTAGCGATAGAAAATCCAGTAAAAAATGCTAGAAGGTTGTGGGCAAGTACAATCCAAAATACATATAAAATATACTCAAGGAATATTTCCTTATTGTTCCACAGTGCTAAAAAGACCAAAAAAATAAAGAAAACCAAAGAAATTACCTTCAGCACTTTAGCCAATTTTTGTGCCAGGACCGGCTTCCAATAATTAACCATCATACCCAATACCAAGGGTACGCCCAGAAGTAAGGAGACCAATTTTACCATTTCGAGCGGAGAAATGGCAATGGCCTCAAGCAATGCTGAGCTCGGTCCATAAAAAGAGCCCCAAAACTGTAAATTCAAGGGTGTCATCACCACCGCAAGTAATGTGGTGATTGCCGTTAAACAAATCGACAGGGCGGCATTCCCACCTCCCAAATAGGTAATATAATTTGAAATATTACCACCGGGACAAGCCGCAACCATGAACATACCCAGTGCGATACTGGGATATGGCCGGATAAGTAATACCAAAAGCAACGTTACTGCTGGAAGTAATACAAATTGGCTAAAAACACCAACTAAGACCGGTTTTGGAGCCAACCAAAGTTGTTTGAAATCTTTTAGTGAAATTTCCAATGCTACACCGAACATAACAAAAGCAAGGACTATGTTCAAGGTCCACAAGGCTTCACTGTCAAAATTAATACGTACCGTATCTAAGAGCGTATCCGTCAAATTAAAGCGTATTTCTGCTAAAAATATGTTTTATGGTTACAACCCGCAATAGAAATACACTTAACTTTATGGTTCAAAACAAGAAAAATGGCGAGAACAGAAAGCAAAATGCTAGCCCTGGGTACGCTAGCACCGGAGTTTAGTCTAATGGATACGGTTACCGAAAAAACGATGAATTTAAAGGCAATGAAGGGAGAAAAGGGTACCGTAATCCTATTTATTTGCAACCACTGCCCTTTTGTTATTCACGTGAACCCTGAAATTACCAGAATAGCGAAAGACTATCAATCCAAAGGAATTGGTTTTATAGCTATTTCCAGTAATGACGTTGAGAATTATCCCGAGGATGGCCCCGATTATATGAAGATAAAAGCCAAGGCCGAAGGTTACACTTTCCCATATTTATATGATGAAACACAAGAGGTAGCAAAGGCCTATGATGCGGCCTGTACACCTGATCTTTATTTATTCGACGACGAATTAAAATTAGTGTACAGGGGACAATTGGACGACTCACGCCCGGGCAACGGTCTACCACTAAATGGAAAAGATCTAAGAAATGCGATGGATGCGTTATTGCAGGGAAATGAAATCAATGCGGTTCAAAAGCCCAGTATTGGTTGTAATATCAAATGGGCCGGTAATCGAATTTAATAATTCCAATTATGAAAATTGGTGCTAAAGAAGCTTTGGAAAAGCTGAAAAACGAATCATCTTCATTTCTCACCCTCTTCGGACATGGCACATTGTCCCTAGAAATTTACAAACCGGAAAAAGTTGATCTGCAACAACCGCATAGCCGAGATGAAGTTTATGTGATTGTTTCCGGAACCGGCGAATTTTTAAATGATGGGGTTCGCACCAACTTTAAAGCTGGAGACTTTCTCTTTGTTCCCGCCGGCAAAACACACCGATTTGAAAATTTTACCAAAGACTTTTCCACATGGGTTTTGTTCTATGGCCCCGAGGGCGGGGAAAGATCCTAGTTTTATATGACCCACATTATACACTTTGAGCCCTTAACGCCCGAAAAGCACCCCATCTATATTTCCGTAGGTACTAAAGCTTATAACCAACATTACCTGCATTTATGGCCAGACGGAAATTCGAGTACTTATATTCAAAATAGTTTTACAAACGAAGTTTTGGCAAAAGAGGCCATGGATACGAATACCCGTCTCTTCATAATCCACCTAAAAAAATCACCCGTGGGTATTTTAAAGTTCACTTTAAATGAGGGTTTGGGACCATATTCCGAGGAAGATGCGCTCTACGTGGACAAGATTTATATGCTGAAAGAGGCTACGGGAATGGGTATCGGCAAGAAAATACTTCAGTTTATAAGTCTAAGAGCCAAGGAAATGGATAAGAAAATAGTGTGGTTGGACACGATGCAAAAGGGAGCGGCACTGAATTTTTATCTAAAAAATGGTTTTGAAATATATGCTGAAACAGAAGTCCCCTTTGAAAATGCCATTGAATCCGAAAAGCCGATGTACGTTGTAGTGAAAGTCTTAGGTAGATAGGTGTTAGGAGTTAGTTTTCAGGTAGATAGGTGTTAGGAGTTAGTTTTCAGGTAGTTCGGTGTTAAGCGTTAAGCGTTAAGCGTTAAGCGTTAAGCGTTAAGCGTTAAGCGTTAAGCGTTAAGCGTTAAGCGTTAAGCGAAACTATTTTTTATTAACGTTTAAATAAATAAACTTCT